>NZ_JBOBDM010000030.1:0-72883 GCF_050586605.1 Pseudomonas sp. ES1
CTAAGAGCTTTTCGTCTCAACCGAGGCGCGCATTCTACGCTTTCCTCATTGTCTGTCAAGCGTTTATTTTGAAGTTCTTTCCGAGAAACTCGTTTAGCTTCAACCGCTTAACTCGCTACGATCTCTCGTAGCGGGAGGCGAATGATACAGCGTTACAACCTGCTGTCAACCACCTTTTTTTCACCGCTGCCGATCCTGAGACCGAAACGCTTCCGGAGCTTTAGATTCGCTTAACTCGTTGAATTTCAAGGAGTTTTGCGTTCCGTTGTCGCTGGAAGTGGGGCGCATTATAAGGGGATCTGAAACCCCGTCAACCTTTAATTTCATGAAACTGAAATAAAGAGGTAACACCAAGCCCGCAACGCCCCTGCTCGCACAAGAGATAACCTTCCCTTGCACATCCCACCGCAAATTGCGCACTATATTGCTCACCCCGCCGTACAACCATGGACCCTCCCCCTACAATGAACACCCCCCAACGCAGCCTGGCCGCCACCCTGTTCCCCATCGGCCTGCTGCTGATCGCCATGGCTTCCATCCAGTCCGGCGCCTCGCTGGCCAAAAGCATGTTCCCTGTCGTAGGCGCACAAGGCACCACTACCCTGCGCCTGATCTTCGCCAGCATCATCATGCTGTTGCTGCTGCGCCCCTGGCGAGCACGATTGGACGCCAGCACTCTGCGCAGCGTGATCATCTATGGCATGGCCTTGGGCGGAATGAATTTCCTCTTCTATATGTCACTGCGCAGCGTGCCCTTGGGGATCGCCGTGGCGCTCGAATTCACCGGCCCTCTGGCCGTAGCACTATGGGCCTCGCGCCGGGCGCTGGACTTTGTCTGGATTGGCCTGGCGGTAGTTGGCCTGCTGTTGCTGATCCCCGTCGGCCAGTCCGGCGCCAGCATCGACCTGCTGGGTGCCGGCTATGCACTGGGGGCAGGCGTATGTTGGGCGCTCTACATTCTATATGGCCAGCGCGCGGGCGCCGAAAACGGCATCCAGACTGCCGCACTGGGGGTGGTGATCGCCGCGCTGTTCGTTGCCCCCATCGGCATCGTCCATGCCGGCAGCGCACTGCTCACACCGGCTCTGCTACCTGTGGCACTGGGCGTCGCGATCCTCTCGACAGCGCTCCCCTACAGCCTGGAAATGGTCGCCCTGACCCGCATGCCCGCACGCACATTCGGCACCCTGATGAGCATTGAGCCGGCATTCGGCGCCCTTTCAGGCTTGCTGTTCCTTGGCGAGAAACTCACCACCTGGCAATGGCTGGCCATCCTCGCCATCATCACCGCATCGGTCGGCGCAACACTGTCGATGAGACGCGAAACAGCACCTGCCGTGGCCGCCGACTGATTTGAGAAATATTTGCATTTAAAACATGCCTGGCCTTGTACCGCTCCCGTCTGCTGATTAAGCTGTCACAAAATCATAATCAAGACGCTATCTACTTGGCTGCAAAAGGACGCAGGGGAATCTCAGGGAAGACTCGAAGCGCTGACGACAGGCCCAGGTATGTAACCGGGCCCGCATAAGGACAGGAATGAAACGTATTTTTCTCATCCTGGCCATCTTGGCCATTGCTGGATGTGCCGCGACTGCCAAGACCGAGGTGAAGCGGGGGAAAAAGGGCATGCACATCAACTGCTCGGGGCTCTCTTCGTCGTGGGACAAGTGCTACAGCAAAGCCGCTAGCGCCTGTAGCAGCAAAGGCTACAAAGTCATCGCCCGCTCTGGCGACAGCGATGAAGAGCCCGGCGACTATATCTTCGGCATCAACCCCGCCGGCTATACCAGCCGCAGCATGATCGTGATCTGCAAGTAGATATGAAAAGGGCAGCCTCCGGGCTGCCCTTTTCGTTGCTGTCAGATCGGTGCCGTGCGCCGCTTCAGCCACTCCAGCGCATCACCCTGGAGCAGCGGCGATAGCCGCTCCCGCACGGTCTCGTGATAGCGATCGAGCCAGGCGATATCCTCGCTGCTCAGCCCTTCGCGCAACAGGCAGCGAGTATCGATCGGGCACAGGGTCAAGGTTTCGAATTCGAGGAAATCGCCGAACGCACTGCTGCCAGCCTCGCGATTGACCACCAGGTTCTCGATCCGCACCCCCCACTGCCCCGGTCGATAAGTGCCAGGCTCGATCGAGCTGATCATCCCCGGCTGCATCGCCGTCTGTGGCGTGGCCGCCGCTTGGTAGGCAATCACCTGCGGCCCTTCGTGCACATTCATGAAGTAGCCCACACCATGGCCGGTGCCATGCCCGTAATCGACCTGGTCGGCCCAGATCGGCGCCCGCGCGATGGCGTCGAGCAAAGGTGAAAGAATGCCGCGCGGGAACTTCGCCCGTGACAGCGCGATCATGCCCTTGAGCACCCGCGTGCAATCGGCCTTCTGCTCATGGTTGGGCTCACCGATGGGCACCATGCGCGTGATGTCGGTGGTACCCCCCAGGTACTGGCCACCGGAATCGATCAACAGCAGGCCATTCCCTTCAACAATCGCATGCGACTGATGAGTGGCATGGTAATGGGGCATTGCCCCATTGGCGTTATAGGCCGCAATGGTCGAGAAGCTCAAGGATACGAAGCCAGGCCGCCGGGCACGCGCCTCGCTCAGTTTCTCGTCGATGGTCAGTTCGGTAATCTGCTGCTGCCCCTGATGGGCTTCGAACCAGGCAAAGAACTCGCACAGCGCCGCGCCGTCCTGCTCCATGGCCTTGCGGATGTGAACCAGGTCGCCCTCCCCCTTGCGCGACTTGCTCAAGGTTGTGGGGTTGATGGATTCCACCAGCCTGACTTGGCTCGCAAGATGGTCAAGCAAGCCGCGAGTGACCCGCGCCGGGTCCACCATCAAGCTGCTTTCAACGGGGATTGCCGCCAGCGCACTGCCCACTTCGGTGTAATCGCGCACTTCGATTTGGTCGGCCTTCAGTACCTGGCTCAGATGGTCATCGACCTTGTCCTTGCCTACGAACAGGTAGGCTTTGTCCTGACCGATCAATGCAAATGAGACAAACACCGGGTTGTAAGAGACATCGCTGCCGCGCAGGTTGAAAAGCCAGGCAATGTCATCGAGCGTGGCAATGAAATGCCAGTCGGCGCCCTTGTCCTTCAGCGTGCTACGCAACTCGGCAAGCTTTTGCGCACGATTGACCGTGGCGTGCGGCGCCAGGTGCTGATATACCGGATTAGCCGGCAAGGGCGGCCGATCAGTCCAGACCTGCTCAAACAGGTCAAGATCGGTACGCAGGCTCACGCCGCGGGCCTGCAAGCGCTCGTTCAATTGACGCGCCGAAGCCAAAGCCATCACCGCGCCGTCCACGGCAACCGTGCCCTGAACATGCTCGCCCAACCACTCAAGCGCCCCCGGCTGCCCGGGCCGTAGCTTCATCAGTTCGATACCGCTACCCGCCAGCTCTTTATCCGCCTGCTCCCAATAGCGGCTGTCAGCCCACACCCCGGCGAAGTCCGCGGTCACCACCAGGGTGCCCACCGAACCGTGGAAGCCGGACAACCACTGCCGCCCCTGCCAATGGCCCGGCAGGTATTCGGACAAATGCGGGTCGGCGGAAGGTACCAACAGGGCATCGACCCCCTCGCGGGCCATGACCTGACGCACTCGGGCCAGACGCGCCGGTACGGTTTCCTGAAGGGGGGACTGACTGTTCATGCGCACTCCTGCGGACACATCTCGACTGATCCAGGCCGTCGATAATGGAACAGGCGGTCACTGCCCGCAATCTTCACGACCGGAACAGGGCCAGGATTGCCCCATGCGCCGTGCAAACCGCCGATCATTCCCGCTGAACTTTGCCCCCCTGAAGCCTTCACAGCCCATACATACTTCAGTGCACGCGAGGCCCCCATGCCCCATTCCCGCGAGCCGAAAACCGCTGTCGCACTGCTCGACACCCGCGAGCACACTTCCGACCACGAACACGCCGTCCAGCTCAAGCTGGCCGACTGCCTCGCACAGCTAATGAACCTGCCGCGAGCCCAACTCGGCCAGTCACCAACCGCCGATGCCCACTACTATTACCTGGCCACCGACACCCTGATCGACCCGGCACGCTACGCACCACTGGGCATCCACAGCGAACGCGACCTGTACGGCGGCTTGGTCAGCCACCCCTACATGGCCACGAAGGCCATCTCCCATCCCCTGCCCGCTGGGGCAAGCTTCCCGCCGGGCTGGACGGATGCGTTCGCCCGGGCTGCCAGTAACGCCTTGCTGCGGGGCTACACCGTGTTCAGCAAGGACGACGCGCGCCGTGCCGCCGCCCTGCTTCTTGCCGAAGGCCGAATTCGCATCAAGCCAGTGCTAGCCTGCGCCGGTCGTGGCCAGGAGGTCATCACCCGGCTCGAAGCACTGGAAACACTGCTGCAGCCGATGGACGACCAACAGCTCGCCGTATGGGGCCTGGTGCTGGAAGAAGACCTGAGCGACGTCGAAACCTTCAGCGTCGGCCAGGTTCGTGTGGCCGGGCTCACCCTGAGCTACCACGGCACCCAGCAGCTCACCCACGACCACGCCGGCACCGAGGTGTACGGCGGCTCCGACCTGCACGTAGTGCGCGGCGACTACCAACAACTGCTGCAGTTGCCGCTGGAAGATCATCTGCGCCTGGCCATCAACCAGGCCATGGCTTACGAGCAGGCTGCCGAACGCCACTTCCCTGGCTTCATCGCCTCGCGACGCAACTACGACATCGCCCGCGGCAGCGACCCGCACGGCCACCTGCGCAGCGGCGTGCTGGAGCAATCGTGGCGCCCCGGCGGGGCCAGCAGCGCCGAGATCCTCGCGTTGCTGGCCTTCGCCGACGACCCGGCCCTGCAGCAAGTGCGCGCATCGACCCACGAAGTGTTCGGCGAAGCCCAACTCCCGGCCGACGCCACCCTCTTCTATCAAGGGCATGACAGTGAACTGGGACAACTCAGCAAATATGCACGGATCCGCGACCATGACCATCGAAAGTGAAAGCATCGAGCTGGCCGTCGAAGGTGAATGCATTGCCGGCACCCTGGTCAGCCCCGGCAGCAAGATGCCGGGCATCCTCTTCGTCCACGGCTGGGGCGGCAGCCAGCAGCGCGACCTGGCGCGGGCCCGACAGATTACCGGGCTGGGTTGCGTGTGCATGACCTTCGACCTGCGCGGCCACGAGAAGACGCAAAGCCAGCGCCTGACCGTCACCCGCGAGCAGAACCTCGCCGACCTGCTGGCCGCCTACGACCGCCTCGCCAACCACCGCGCCGTCGACCCCGCGGCCATGGCCGTCATCGGCAGCAGTTATGGCGGTTACCTGGCCACCCTGCTCACCCGCCGCCGAGCGGTGAAATGGTTGGCGCTAAGGGTGCCGGCACTGTACTGGGACGATGAATGGAACAGCCCTAAGCAGGCACTCGACCGTCAACGCCTCAACGCCTATCGCCTGCGCGCTTTGAGCCCGGCCGACAACAGCGCCCTCGCCGCCTGCGCGGAATTCGCCGGCGACGTGCTGCTGGTGGAGTCCGAACAGGACGACTATGTACCGCACAGCACCCTGATGAGCTACCGCTCGGCGTTCGTCAGCGCACATTCGCTGACCCACCGCACCGTCGACGGCGCCGATCACGCGCTATCGAGCGAAGAGAGCCAGAAAGCCTACAGCGCGATGCTGAGCGCATGGGTCAGCGAGATGGTCATCGGCGCGCGCCTGGACCGCTACCCACATTACGCGCCCTGGTACGCCTGAGCCTCGCCGACCTGGCAGTGCAGGCCGCCATCCGCGCCCCGCACAAGGCTACGCAAGGCCTGGTAGGCCGCGAAGTTGACGCCGCGGGCCTGGTGCTGGCGCAACAGCTCGAGGAACGGCTCCTCGACGAAGCTGCTGGCGGCCGCCGCCCATGCAGCCCGCGACTGCCATTGCAGGTATTGGAGCACCCGACAGCCGTCATCACTGGCCTGGATGCTGACGCCCTGCAAACCTTCACAGCGCTGCGCCAATTGCTCGCTGCGCGCGACCAGGGCCTGGGCCAGCGCCTGCTGATGCCCGGGCGGGACATCGTATTCGATCATCTGGGTGAACCACAGGGAATGGGCATTTAGCACCATGGACTGTCTCCTTGCTTGGGCCACTAGCAGCCTATTGGCGCGCAGGTTAAAACCTCCAGTTAACTCAAGGTCAAGGACTTTCTCCTTGAAGGCGCCCTCCCCCCGAAACGGTGTGCCACCGCGCAATCGGCAGGATCGCGCTGCCCCTCACTCACTGCCAACCGCGAACCGCCGTCGGTAGTCACTGGGGGTCATGCCGGTGAGGCGCTGGAACACCTTGCGAAAGGCGCCGGGGTCCTGATAGCCGACGCCCCAGGCGATCTGGTCGACGCTGCGCCGGGTGAACTCCAGCAGCCGGCAGGCGCGGCCAACCCGCACTTGCTGGGCATACTCGGTGGGACGCAGACCGGTGGCGGCACGAAAGCGCCGCAGGAAAGTGCGCGGTTCAAGCCCGGCACAGCGGGCCATGTCGGCCAGGCCGGCGACGCGAGCCTGCTCACCCTGCAGCCAATGCTGCACCCGCAGCACCGCCTCGTCGCCATGTTCCAGCCGCGGGGTGAACAGCGCCCCCGGCACAGGCGCCGGTGCCGGCTCCACCGCCAGGTAGCGTGCGGTCTCACGGGCCAGGGTGTGGCCAAGGAAGCGCTCGATCAGGTGCAGCCCCAGGTCGGTCCAGGCCATCAGGCCAGCGGACGTGACGATATCGCCATCGTCCAGCAGTGGCTGGCTGGTCGCCACACGCACTTTGGGGAAGCGCTCGCTCAGGGCCTGGGCGTAGTTCCAGTGGGTGCAGGCCGAACGCCCGTCGAGCAGGCCGCTGCCCGCTATCAGGAACACCCCGATGCACACCGAAGCCAGCACAGTCCCCTGGCCATGCAAGTCGCAAAGTGCCGGGCGATGAGCGGCCAGCAGTTCGCCGGAGGGCGTGGCAGCCAGGCTGGGGGGAATCAACATCGCCCGTGGCGCATGGCCGGCCTGCGGCAGGCTGTCGTGAATGACCTGCAGTTGCCCAGCGGCATCGAGCTGCCAGTGGCTGACACGCAGCAGCGGCAACTTGTGCTCACCCAGTTCGGCCGCCACCCGGTTGGCCACCGTGAACAGGTCGGTCAAACCATGCACCGCCGCACTCTGTGCACCCGGGTACAGCAGCACGCCAATTTCCAGGCTGTCAGTTTTTGCCGTCATTGTGTCGCTCGCGCCAATCCTCGATCCGATCGTTCAAGCCTATAACTATCAGCAGTTCATCACTACTGCCGCAGGAGGCACCATGAGCAAGCAGGCACTGATCATCATCGACATCCAGAATGACTACTTCCCCGGCGGCAAATGGACCCTCGACGGCGCCGATGCTGCCGCCGACAACGCCGCCCGGCTGCTCGACGCTGCGCGTAAACGGGGCGACCTGGTGGTCCACGTGCGTCACGAGTTCGAGAGCAGCGACGCACCCTTCTTCACCCCAGGCTCGGCCGGTGCACGGATTCACCACAAGGTCGAACCTGCCAACAACGAGGCCGTGGTGCTCAAGCACAAGGTCAACAGCTTCCGCGACACCAACCTGAAGGCGCTGCTCGACCAGCACGATGTCAAGGCGCTGACCATCGTCGGCAGCATGAGCCATATGTGTGTCGATGCGGCCACCCGGGCGGCCGCAGACTACGGCTATGACGTCAGCGTGGCCCATGACGCCTGCGCCACCCTGCCACTGGCCTTCGACGGCAAACAGGTGCCAGCCGCCGAGGTGCACGCCTCGGTGATGGCCGCACTGGCCTTCGCCTACGCCAAGGTGGTCAGCACCGACGAACTGCTCAAGGGTTGACCGCTCAGATCACCACGTTGCGCACGAAGCGCACGGCCATCTGGCCATCATTGCGATAGGCATAGCGGCAATTGCTGGGGAACACATGGAACTGGCCGGTCATCAGGTGGTGCTCGACGCCTTCGATGACCAGCGTCAGTTGCCCTTCGGCGACGTAGATCTGTTCGCTCCAACCCGCCGCGTCGGCCTCGCTGGCGTAGCACTCGCCGGGCGCCAGGGTCCACTCCCACAGCTCTGCCTCGCGCCGGGCCGGGCTGCTGCCCAGTAGCACCGCCCGGCTACCGGGGTGTTCACCGGCCCAGGCAAGCTCGTCGATGCGGCTTGGGTCACGTTGGTCGGGCGCCTGGATCAGCGTGCTGAAAGCCACACCCAACGCCTCGGCAATCAGGTCGAGGGTGGTCAGGCTGACATTCTTCTCGCCCGCCTCGATGGCCACCAGCATTCGCCGGCTGACCCCGGAACGCTCGGCCAGGGCCGCCTGGCTGAGGCCGGCATCGCCACGCAGGCGGCGAACATTCTGGCTGACATGCTGCAACACCGAGGCACGGTGTTCGATTTCTTTGTGCACTATATTGCTCACTAACAGGGGTTGCGCAGTATACTGCCCACTTTGCGGCGGATTGTGCGCCGCCCCTGCCGAGCACGCAAGTCCATGAGCCAAGCCACCCACAGCAAGCCCGCCGTCACCTTCCGCCTGAGCAAGGCCGAGCTGGTGCTGGTATTCATCACCATGCTCTGGGGTGGCACCTTCCTGATCGTGCACACCGTCATGAGCGTCAGCGGGCCGATGTTCTTCGTCGGCCTGCGCTTCGCCGCCGCCGCGTTGTTCGTCGGCCTGGTGTCGGCGCGTTCGCTGCCCGGGCTGACCTTCACCGAACTCAAGGCCGGCATGCTCATCGGCGTGTCGATCATGCTCGGCTACGGCTTGCAGACCATGGGCCTGCAGACCATCAGCAGCAGCCAGTCGGCGTTCATCACTGCGCTGTACGTGCCCTTCGTGCCCCTGCTGCAATGGCTGGTACTGGGGCGCCGCCCCGGGCTGATGCCAAGCCTGGGCATCTGCCTGGCCTTCGCCGGCCTGATGCTGCTGGCCGGCCCCGAAGGCGGCAGCCTGCACTTCAGCGAAGGTGAGCTGGTGACGCTGGTCAGCGCCGTGGCGATTGCCGGCGAGATCATCCTGATCAGCCGTTATGCCGGCAAGGTCGATGTGCGCCGGGTCACCGTGGTGCAACTGGCGACTGCCTCGGCGCTGGCGTTCCTGATGATCGTGCCGACCCAGGAGCCGCTCCCCGACTTCTCCTGGTTGCTGCTGGTCAGCGCCGTAGGCCTGGGTGCCATGAGCGCGGTGATCCAGGTGGCGATGAACTGGGCGCAGCAGTCGGTTTCGCCCACCCGCGCCACCTTGATCTATGCCGGCGAGCCGGTGTGGGCCGGCGTTGTCGGGCGCATTGCCGGCGAGCGCCTGCCGGGGGTAGCCCTGATCGGCGGGCTGCTGATCGTGCTGGCGGTGGTGGTGAGCGAGCTGAAGATCCGTCGCAGCGACGAGGCCGCCGCATTGCAGGACGAAGACGAACGTCAACGTGAAGCCGGGCTGTGAGGCGGCCAACACCCGCTATGCTTTGTAAAAAACTGTTATAAAAAAACAGCTTGTCACAGCACATTTGTAGGATCCTGCAACCGCTTGCGTGTTGGTGATACACACCCCGGCACGTATGATCCTTGGCAAACTTCTCAGAACAGAACGCTATGTCATTGATTGTGCTATTGCTTCTGCCCTTCGTTGGCAGTTGCCTGGCGGCTGTCCTGCCGCACAACGCACGCAACGCAGAGTCCATTCTCGCCGGGCTCGTCGCCCTGGTCGGCACCGTCCAGGTGGCGTTGCTGTACCCCCAGATCGCCGACGGCGGCGTCATTCGCGAGGAACTGCTGTGGTTGCCCAGCCTGGGCATGAACCTGGTGCTGCGCATGGACGGCTTCGCCTGGCTGTTCAGCTTGCTGGTGCTGGGCATCGGCACCCTGGTGTCGCTCTACGCGCGCTACTACATGTCGCCCCAGGACCCGGTGCCGCGCTTCTTCGCCTTCTTCCTGGCGTTCATGGGCGCCATGCTCGGCCTGGTGATTTCCGGCAACCTGATCCAGCTGGTGTTCTTCTGGGAACTCACCAGCCTGTTCTCCTTCCTGCTGATCGGCTACTGGCACCACCGCGCCGACGCCCGCCGCGGCGCCTACATGGCGCTGATGGTCACCGGTGCCGGCGGCTTGTGCCTGCTGGTCGGGGCCCTGCTGCTCGGCCATGTGGTCGGCAGCTACGACCTGGACAAGGTCCTGGCTGCCGGCGACACCATCCGCCAGCATGCGCTGTACCCGGTGCTGCTGCCCCTGATCCTGATCGGCGCCCTGAGCAAGAGCGCGCAATTTCCCTTCCAGTTCTGGCTGCCCCACGCCATGGCGGCACCCACCCCGGTCTCGGCTTACCTGCACTCGGCGACCATGGTCAAGGCCGGGGTGTTCCTGCTGGCCCGGCTATGGCCGGTGCTGTCGGGCAGCGAGGAATGGTTCTGGATCGTCGGCGGTGCCGGCGCCGCCACCCTGTTGCTCGGCGCCTTCGCCGCGATGTTCCAGAACGACCTCAAGGGCCTGCTGGCCTACTCGACCATTAGCCACCTGGGCCTGATCACCCTGCTGCTGGGCCTGAACAGCCCACTGGCCGCCGTGGCCGCGGTGTTCCACATTCTCAACCACGCCACCTTCAAAGCCTCGCTGTTCATGGCCGCCGGGATCATCGACCACGAAAGCGGCACCCGTGACATCCGCCGCTTGAGCGGCCTGTTCCGCCTGGTGCCGTTCACCGCCACCCTGGCCATGGTCGCCAGCGCCTCGATGGCCGGCGTGCCGTTGATGAACGGCTTCCTGTCCAAGGAAATGTTCTTCGCCGAGACCGTGTTCATCAGTTCCACCGCCTGGGTCGAGGCCGCCCTGCCGGTGATCGCCACCCTGGCCGGTACCTTCAGCGTGGCCTATGCGCTGCGCTTCACCGTCGACGTGTTCTTCGGCCCTAAGGCAGAGGACTTGCCGCACACGCCCCACGAGCCACCGCGCTGGATGCGTGCACCGGTCGAGCTGCTGGTACTCACGTGCCTTGTGGTCGGCATTTTCCCGGCGCAATCGGTCGGCCCGCTGCTGGCCGCCGCCGCCCTGCCGGTGGTCGGCGGCACCCTGCCGGAATACAGCCTGGCCGTCTGGCACGGCTGGAATGCACCGCTGATGATGAGCCTGATCGCCATGTGCGGCGGCATCCTGCTTTACCTGCTGCTGCGCAAGCAGTTGCAACGCGGCCGCTTCGCCAACCCTCCGCTGATCGGGCGCGTCAACGGCAAGCGCCTGTTCGAGCAGGGCCTGGTGCACCTGATGTTGCTGGCCCGGCACATCGAGCGGTTGCTGACCACCCGCCGCCTGCAGACACAACTGTTCATGCTGGTGCTGGCGGCCTTCATCGCCGGCCTCATGCCCTTGCTGTACAACGGCCTGAGCTGGGGCGACCGGCCGAAAATCCCCGGTTCAGGGGTGTTCGTCGCGCTATGGCTGATCGCCATCGCCTGCGCCATCGGCGCCGCCTACCAAGCCAAGTACCACCGCCTCGCGGCGCTGATCATGGTCAGTGTCTGCGGCCTGATGACCTGTATCACCTTCGTCTGGTTCTCCGCCCCCGACCTTGCACTCACCCAGCTGGCGGTCGAAGTGGTGACCACCGTCCTGCTGCTGCTCGGCCTGCGCTGGCTGCCCCGGCGTATCGAAGGCGTATCGCCACTGCCTGGTAGCCAGGACCGCGCACGCTTGCGCCGCTTGCGCGACCTGGTGCTGGCGGTGCTGGTCGGTGGCGGCATGGCGCTGTTGTCGTACGCCATGCTCACCCGCCCCACGCCCAACGACATCTCCTCGTTCTACCTCAGCCGGGCCCTGCCGCAAGGCGGTGGCACCAATGTGGTCAACGTGATGCTGGTGGACTTCCGCGGCTTCGACACCCTCGGCGAGGTCACCGTGCTGGTGGCCGTGGCACTCACCGTGTTCGCCCTGCTGCGCCGCTTCCGCCCGCCCAAGGAGAGCATGCAGCTGCCTGCCCAGCAGCGCCAGCTGGCGCCGGACGTGGTCACCGACCTGGTCAACCCGCGCCACGCCACCGACACCGCGCTGGGCTTCATGATGGTGCCCGCCGCCCTGGTGCGTCTGCTGCTGCCGATCGCCCTGCTGGTGTCGATGTACCTGTTCATGCGTGGCCACAACCAGCCAGGCGGCGGTTTTGTCGCCGGCCTGGTCATGTCCGTGGCGTTCATCCTGCAGTACATGGTCGCCGGCACCCAGTGGGTCGAGGCGCAGATGAGCCTGCGTCCGCTGCGCTGGATGGGCACCGGCCTGCTGTGCGCCACCCTCACCGGGGCTGGCGCCATCGGCCTGGGCTACCCGTTCCTGACCACCCACACCGCCCACCTGCACCTGCCGCTGCTGGGTGACGTGCACGTGGCCAGCGCGTTGTTCTTCGACATCGGCGTATTCACCGTGGTGGTCGGCTCGACACTGCTCATCCTCACCGCGCTGGCGCACCAGTCGGTGCGTGCCTATCGCCCGGGCAATCCCGGCAAAACCAGCCAAGCAGGAGCCGCCTGATGGAAGAAGTCATTGCAGTCGCCATCGGCGTGCTGGCCGCCTCGGGGGTGTGGTTGATCCTGCGCCCGCGTACCTACCAGGTGATCATGGGCCTGTGCCTGCTGTCCTACGGGGTCAACCTGTTCATCTTCAGCATGGGCAGCCTGTTCATCGGCAAAGAGCCGATCATCAAGGACGGCGTCACCCAGGACCTGCTGCACTACACCGACCCACTGCCCCAGGCGCTGGTGCTCACCGCCATCGTCATCAGCTTCGCCATGACCGCACTGTTCCTCGTGGTACTGCTGGCCTCGCGTGGCCTGACCGGCACCGACCATGTGGACGGTCGGGAGCGTGACGAATGAGTGGGATGAACCAACTGATCATCGCGCCGATCCTGCTGCCGCTGGTGACCGCGGCGCTGATGCTGCTGATCGGCGAGAAACACCGCTGGCTGAAGGCGCGGCTGAACCTGCTGTCGACCTTCACTGGCCTTGCCATCGCCGTCAGCCTGCTGATGTGGGTGCGCACCCAGGGCCAGGCCGAGTCCATCGGCGTGTACCTGCCGGGCAACTGGCCGGCGCCGTTCGGCATCGCCCTGGTGGTGGACCACCTGTCGGCGCTGCTGCTGGTATTGACCGGTATCGTCGGCAGTTGCGCGCTGTTGTTCGCCCGGGCCCGCTGGGACAGCGCCGGGGCCAGCTTCCACGCCCTGTTCCAGATCCAGCTGATGGGCCTGTACGGCGCCTTCCTCACCGCCGACCTGTTCAACCTGTTCGTGTTCTTCGAGGTGCTGCTGGCGGCCTCCTACGGCCTGCTGCTGCATGGCTCGGGCCGTGCGCGGGTGCGGGCCGGGCTGCATTACATCGCCATCAACCTGTTCGCTTCGTCACTGTTCCTGGTTGGCGCCGCCATGCTTTATGGCGTCACCGGCACCCTGAACATGGCCGACCTGGCGCTGAAGGTGCCGCTGGTGCCGGAAGCTGACCGCGGCCTGCTGCATGCAGGCGCTGCAATTCTCGCCATGGCCTTCCTGGCCAAGGCCGGGATCTGGCCGTTGAACTTCTGGCTGGTACCGGCCTACTCCTCGGCCAGCGCCCCCGTGGCGGCGCTGTTCGCGATCATGACCAAGGTCGGGCTGTATGCCGTGCTGCGCCTGTGGAGCCTGCTGTTCTCCGGGCAGGCCGGCGCCTCGGCGAACTTCGGCGGCGAGTGGCTGGTGTATGGCGGCCTGGCGACGCTGGCAGTCGCCGCAGTGTCCATCCTTGCCGCCCAGCGCCTGGAGCGTCTGGCGGCGCTGAGCATCCTGGTGTCGGCCGGCACACTGATGGCCGCCATCGGCTTCGGTCAACCGGTACTGACCGGCGCCGCGCTGTTCTACCTGGTCAGCTCCACCCTGGCCCTGTGCACGCTGTTCCTGCTGGCCGAACTGGTCGAGCGTTCGCGTTCGGCCAACGAGGCGCCGCTGGACGATGAGGAAGATGCGATGCCATCGCCGCTGGAGTCGTTGCACCCACCCAAGGGCATCAACCTGGACGACGAACAGAAGGCGGTGATCGGCCAGATCATCCCCTGGACCATGGCCTTCCTCGGCCTGTGCTTCATCGCCTGCGCCCTGCTGATCATCGGCATGCCGCCGCTGTCGGGGTTCATCGGCAAACTCAACCTGATCAGCGCGCTGTTCAACCCGCAAGGGCTGGGTGTCGCACCGGGGCAGCCGTTGGGCATCGCCGGCTGGACCCTGGTCACCCTGCTGATTCTGTCCGGCATGGCTTCGCTGATCGCCTTCGGCCGGGTTGGCATCCAGCGTTTCTGGAAGCCCGAGGAGCGCCAGTCACCCTTGCTGCGCCGCTATGAATGCCTGCCCATCGTCATCCTGCTGGGCCTGAGCATTTTCCTCAGCGTCAAGGCCGAGCCGCTGCTGCGCTACACCCAAGACACCGCAGCCAGCCTGCAGGCACCCGACGCCTATATCCAGGCCGTCATGGCCACCCGGCCAGTGCCTGGCCCGACCACCCTGAATGCGCAGGTGCAGCCATGAACCGCCTGTTCCCCGCACCGCTGCTGTCGCTATCGCTGTTCGTCCTATGGCTGCTGCTGAACCTGTCGATCAGCCCGGGCAACCTGCTGCTGGCCGCCGCGCTGGGCATCCTTGCGCCGATCCTGATGGCGCCCCTGCGCCCGCAGCATGCCCACATCCGCCGGCCACTGGTGGTCGCCCGGCTGATCGGCCGGGTGGGCATCGATGTGATCGTCTCCAACCTGCTGGTAGCCCGTGGCGTGCTGCGTGCCGGCAGCACCCCACCACGCTCGGCCTTCGTCCACATCCCGCTGGCGCTGCGCGATGCCCATGGCCTGGCGGCGCTGTCGATGATCACCACCGTGGTGCCGGGCACGGTCTGGTCGGAACTGGCCCTGGACCGCAGCGTGCTGCTGCTGCACGTGTTCGACCTGGACGACGAAGCGGCGTTCATCGAGCACTTCAAGCACACCTACGAACGCCCGCTGATGGAGATTTTCGAATGAGCGGCCTGCTTGCCAACGCCGTCCTCGCTAGCCTGTTCATCTTTGCCTTGGCCATGGGCCTGGCACTGATCCGCCTGTTCCGCGGCCCTTCCGCCCAGGATCGGGTGCTGGCGCTGGACTACCTGTACATCCTGGCCATGCTGATGATGTTGGTGCTGGGCATCCGCTACGCCAGCGACACCTACTTCGAAGGCGCCCTGCTGATCGCCCTGTTCGGCTTCGTCGGCTCCTTCGCCCTGGCCAAATTCCTGCTGCGAGGCGAGGTGATCGAATGAGCGAAACCCTGGTATTGCCGTTCTGGCTGGAGCTGACGGTTTCGGCGCTGCTGCTGGTCGGCAGCCTGTTCGCCCTGATCGGCGCGATCGGCCTGGTGCGGCTGAAGGATTACTTCCAGCGCATGCACCCGCCGGCGCTGGCCTCGACCATCGGTGCCTGGTGCGTGGCGCTGGCGTCGATCCTGTACTTCTCAGAGCTCAAGCAGAGCCCGGTGCTGCATGCCTGGCTGATTCCGATCCTGCTGTCGATCACCGTGCCGGTCACCACCCTGCTGCTGGCCCGGGCGGCGCTGTTTCGCAAGCGCACCTCGGGCGAGGATGTTCCGGAAGAGGTCAGCAGCGGGCGCGACCGGGGCAACTGAAACTATCGCGGGCTCAGCCGCCCGCCAGGCGCTGCAGCTCACGCCGCACCATCGCCGCATAGGGCGGTGGGCTGAGCCGGTAGAGCTCGCCGGCCACCCAGGCCAGCCAGGCGCCCTGCAGCGCTTCACGGCGCGCCAGCAATTGCTCGGCCTGGGCAATGGCCTGGGCCTGGTGACGGCGGTGGAAGTCGGCACGCGAGCCTGGCGCCGCCAGGTCACTCATTCGCTGGCCTTGAAGGTGGTCAGCTCGCCCTTGCGCCATTTGGCGACCTTGCCGGTCACTGCCTTGAGCAGCTTGCCCAGGCCTTCCTGAACCTGTTGCTCTGCGGCGAACACCAACATCACGCCCTGCCCCTCGCGAAACACGATGCCCTCGCCCTCGGGCACACGGACAAAGGCATAGTCGCCTTGCCCGTAGACATTCAACTTGATCTCGCGAAAACGCAGTTCCAGCTTGCCGCCTTCACGGCTGGGCAGCACCGCCGCGCGGAAGTGGTCGCCCACTTTCAGCTCCAGGCGCTGTTTGTCGTCGACCACCAAGGCACCCTCGGGGTCAATCTCGGCCATGTACAGGCCTTCAGGGTTTTGCTCGGTAACGTAGATGAACCGCCCGTTGAACAACTTGACCAGCTTGGCGCGCAAATCGCCCAGGGCAAACAACGCATGGGTATCCAGAGTACTGACTGCCAATGAAGAGCTCCTCACATCAATTACTACAGGCCATCACCCAGCCGCGGTATCGCGCCAGGTGCCAGCCTTTTCAAGTCAACGTCCACAGGACTTCGCAATCACGCCACGGAGTATCCCCGCGAGACAAACCGAGCGATAACCGGGAAATGCTTCACTCAACTATCGTTCGGGCGCGCGGGGTAGGCTTCGGCGTGATTCCATAAAGGGAACCGTAATGTCCGACATCAAAACTGCCAGAAAAGATGCGACAGCCAGCAACAGGTCCCTCAAATAACAGGCCTGGCCTTCGGTCGCGCATTACAGGAGAACGAATATGCCCGAAAACACTGAAATCCGTCGAGAGGCGCAACACATTTCCTTCAAGTTCGCCCCTCCAAACCAAGCGCGCTTCATCGTCGTGCCTGCCGGAGTCGCATTCTTTCATATCACCGAAAGCACCACAGGCAGGGTCAGGGGCTTTCGCCAACGCCACCAGGACGCCTGCGAACTGGCCCGCCAGCTGGAAGGTTGACGCCCTCAGGCCACCTCGCCCCGCGCCAACTGCGCCAACCAGGCGGCCCGGCACTCCAGCGCTTCGCCGCGGCTGGCAAAGGCGGTGCCACGCCGTTCGCCGTTGACCAGCACCACCCAGCACGCCCGCTTGCCCAATGCCTGCAAAGAGGCTGGAACACCCGTGCCAATCATCACTGCCACATCGACTTGGCTATTCATCATTCCCTCCGGAATTTAATTAGCAACCTAACGATATGGCCATGATACGTGCTGCACGCTTCAGGAAAAAGCCCAGGCAGGTAGAGCTGTATTGCACCTGAGGCAACAAATCGGCTCAATCAAGCCCGGGTTCGGGGCGGTAGCCCAGGCGCAGGCCACCCCAGTGGCGCCCCTTGACGTAGATCGGCACCGACAGGTCATGCATCAGCTCACCGGTATCGCGGGTGTAGGTTTGCAGCAAGACCCGCTGCTGATGGCTGCCGCAGCGGATGCCGGTGCGGTCGTCGAAGGTACGCTTGCTGCGGTTATGCGCCGTATCCTGTACCGGGTCGCCGGTCAGTGGCCGATTGAAGGCGTTGTTGTGGGTCGGCACATAGCCCTGCTGGGTACAGGCGATGGCATAGACCAACCCCTCATGCTGCAGCAGCGGCTCCTGGATCTGCGGCAACACCGTGTCGGTGTAGTGGTCGAAGCGCGTGGTGAAACGTGGCGGCTGCATGCCGGCAATCGGCCGGTACTGGCGGTCGAACAAATCCTCCAGCGCCACCCGCCCCTGCTCGATATCGGCCTCGAAACGTTCGGCAATATGCCGTGCCCCGCCCTGCGCCAGCTCGAACACCCGTTGGTGATAGGCGTCCAGCCCGACCTCGGCCAGGCGCTCGCTGAGGTGCTCGACCTGCCCTTCCATCTGCACCGCGGCCTGGGCCAGGCGCCGTGTTTGCTGGTCGCTCACCGCCAGGTCGCTGCGCACCTGTGCCACCGCCTGGAACAGGGTGTCAAGCTGGGTGCGATTGGTCTGCGTGCCCGCGGCAATTGCGCCGACCTGCCCTTCAACGCTGGCGGCCAGGCAGGCGATCTGCGCCAGTTGCCCGCCGGTCTGCTCCACCTGCGCCACGCCACTGCCCAGGTCATCGGCCAACGCGCGGATCTGCGTGACCACCTGGGCGGTGCGTTCCTGGATATCGGCCACCATCTGCCCCACCTCCTGGGTGGCGGTGGCGGTACGCCCGGCCAGGCCGCGCACTTCATCGGCGACCACGGCGAAGCCGCGGCCATGCTCACCCGCCCGCGCCGCCTCGATGGCGGCGTTGAGCGCCAACAGGTTGGTCTGGCTGGCAATGGCCTGGATCACCAGGGTCACCCGGGCAATGTCCTCGCTGCGCAGGTGCAGCGCCTCGATCAGCTCACGGCTGGCGGTGGCGCGCTGGCTCAGGTCGTGCATGCACTGGATCGACTCGGCCAACACCGCACTGCCGGCGACACTGCTGCCATGGGCCGAGCGTGCGGCTTCCAGGGCCTGATGGCTGAGCTGGGCACTGGCCTGTTCAATGGCGATCATGATCTCGGCGCTGCCGACGATCTCCTCGGCGGCGCCCAACTGCGACTGCACCCGCGCAGCCAGCTGCTGCACCGAGTACGCCACCGCCGCGGCCGACAGCGCATTGTGGCTGGTGCCCCGGGCCAGTTGAGCAATCAGGTCATTGTCCTGCGCAGCCGCCGCCACCTGCGTCGTTACCGGTGCGCGCCGCAGATGAGGCAGCCACAGCACCAGCAGGGCCGACGGCAGGGCCAGGTACAGCGCCAGCCCGGCGTAAGCCTGGGCCGTCAGCAGCGCGCACAGCACGCCGCCCTGTAGCAAGGCGATGGCAACAGCCAGCCGAGTTCCTTCTCGCATCATCTTCGTGGTCCGTCCGCGTGTCGTTATTGTGACGCCATTAAACGCCACCATAACGCCACTATCCATAGTCCCTTGGATGTATGACGATCACGCTTGATGCAAGGCAAGAAAACACAAAGGCCCCAGGGATCGCTCCGTGGGGCCTCGCGCAGTGCGCCGAGTATCAGATCTGCCGCTGGTGGCGGTCGAGCTGCTCGTGACGCTCCTGGGCTTCGATGCAGTACTTGGTGGTCGGGCTGATCAGCAGGCGCTTGAGGCCGATTGGCTCGCCGCTGTCGTCGCACCAGCCGAAGCTGTCGTCACCGATACGGTCCAGGGCCATCTCCAGCTGCGGCAGCAGGCGCTGATCGCGGTCGATGGCGTTGACCAGCCAAGTGCGCTCTTCCTCGACCGAGGCCACGTCGGCTGGATCCGACGGGGTATCCAGGCCTTCGATGGCAGTGCGGTTGAGTTCGATGCGCTCATGCGTCTCGACTTTCATCGCTTGCAGCAGCTTGGTAAAGAACACCAGTTGGTCGGCATTCATGTAGTCATCGGCCGACATGGCCAGCAACTGTTCCTTGGTCATCGATTTCTCTATGAAAAAATGTGCATTTGGGCGATTCGAGTGCCGCCGATGATGGCCCATCGGCAGCGGAATTCTTCAAGCGCCAATCGGCACTCTTTTACAGGGGGCAGGAGTCTAAGGTGCCAAGCGGCAAGGGGCAACAGAAATGACGGCAGATTTGACCGAAATACCGAGGAATCCGCCCATTGGTGCCGCGTTAGCCGTCGCCGGCGCGCCTGCCAGGCGCCAGCGGGCAATATGCCGCAACACATCTCCCCACTGCCAGGCCCACCTGCAGGCGCAGGTGGCAGTTAGCTAACACCGACGATTGCGCGCAATCCCGTTTGATGACGCCTCTCATCAACGGAGCTTGACCATGGACCTGCATCAACGCCTCATCGCCCTCAGTAAGCTGGACTGCGCGGTCGCCCGGCGCTTCCAGGATCGTCCCGTGCTGACCGAGGTGGCGGCCCGACTGCTGGCCGAGCAGTGGCGACAACGCCGCCTTGGCGACACGCACGATCCGCAGAGCCTCTACCTGATCAGTCGCCCTCCGCGGGGTGCCCGCGCCTGGATACGCCCACTCTCGACACTGTTGATCGAGCGTTTCTGTCGCCGCGCCACCCTCAACCTCACCGAGGGCGAGGACTTCATCAGCACGCACGCCGAAGACAACCCGGACTGGGCCGTGGAGATCGACCTACATGCGGTCGAGTTGCTGATCAACGACTGCGGACCCTTCATGCTCGATCGTTATCGGGAAGAATTGCTGGCTTACTGGAGCCGATTCGACATCACCGGCCAGACTCCTTGGCAGTGGTACACCGAGTATCTTCGCCAACAGTTCATCAATGCACTGGACACAGGCACGCAGGAGAGTCGCCTGCGACCAGAGGTGATCGCCCTCGCCAACGGCCTGCTGGCGACGCCCGAAACGGCAGGTACAAACACCGCTTCGCCCTCGGTCAGCCAGCTGTCCAGCGACCTGTCGGCCAGCGGCAAGATCGACCGCGACCTGGGCAGCGCCTTGCTGATCGAACACGCCAGCGGTACTACAAGCACGCCGGTCACGCTGCTGTTCACCCTGGTCGGCAAACTGCTGGTCTTTCCATCCCGTCAGGTAATGGTCGATATCCTCGAGCGCCTGTGGCCGGTCACGCCCACCCCGGCCCGCCACGTCCTGCACATCCTGCCGCTGACCGAGGAGCCATTCGCGGCACAGGCCCTGGGCTTGCTGCGCCAGCAACTTGACGTGGGGCGGATCGTCGCGGGCAACTATCACGCCCAAGGCCTGGCGCTGGCCCTGGGCCGGGAGCTGGACGGTCTGACCTCGATGGTGGAACTGTGCAACCGCACCGAGCGCATACAGCGCCTGCGCCTGAGCGAACACCTTCCCGACTGGCTACGGCAAGCCCCCTACACCGCCCAGGCACTCTATGCCCGCAGGCTGGTGGACGTGGCACAAAGCTACGAAGATGCCGATGGCCAGTTCTGGCTCGACGGCATCCTCAGCGCAGAGGCGTTCGCCAATCAGCAACTTCGTGCCCGGCTGGCTGTCGACCATCCTGGCGAAGCCCTGGCGCCGGAAGAAGTGCTGGTTCTGAATCACCAGGTCACCACCTCCAGCGCCGCCATCGGGGACACGGCGTTCACCAGTGGCGAGATCCACACCGTGACATTCAGCCTCGCCGAGCTGGCCATCGGCAACCTGGTACTGCTCAAGCCCGGCAAGGTGGCGTTGGCCTCGTCCACTGGCCAGCCGCTGCCTGCATGGTTGAACGAAGGCTATGTGAAGACCCTGGTCAGCGAACTGGACATCGGCACTTCCTACCCACGCCTGCTACGCACAAAACTGCTCGATGACACGGAACAGCGGCACGCACGCGAACGGCTGCTTGACGCCCAACTGCGCAGCCAGCTACCCGCGCTGGCCATGGAGCTGCACCTGCGCGGCGAGGGCACCAGCGAAGCCAGCGCGCTGCGCATCGCCCAGATCTTCACCCGTACACCTGAAGATCAGACGCACTGGGTGATGCGTCCGCTGGGGCTGCTCAGGCGAGCGGATGCCGAACCCGATCATCCGCTCAACACCTGGCTGATCGAAGCGGCCAGCCCCACCAGTGGCGTCTGCCTGCTGTATCGCCCGCAGCACGAGCAGCCCTTGCTGGAGTACGACGACCGCATGGCCCTGTTGGTCGCCATCGGCACACCCGGCGCGCTGCAGGACGATCTGCTGCGGCGCCTGCCTGCGCCGGACCGCAAGGTCTACGCCCACGGCGGATTCCAGGAACCCCACCTGTTCTACCCGCTGGACGACAGCTTCGCCGTCCCCTTCGGCACACCCGCCCCGGTGACGCTCAGCACCGAGCCCGCTGTCGATGACATCGGCAAGGCCATCTACCAGGCCAGCATCGAGGAAACGATCGAGCACTTCCAGGCACACGCCGTGACCACCCACGAAGCCACCTGGAGAAGCCGGATAACGTTCGGCTGGTTGCTGTTCAACAGCGTGCTGCCGTTCGCCGGACGCCTGGTTGGCAGGCTTGCCTGGCTGGCCCAGATGGAGACCGCCCTGGCTCAGGCCATCGATACCGACGACAGCCTCTCGCCGACCGAACACCGCATCGCCTGGGTCAACTTGTTGCTCAACCTCGCCCTGTTGCTGCTGTCGGGTTCGCCAGCCCAGCTGCAACTGGAGGAGGGCGCAGAGGGCCACCTTGCGCCCCCTCCGTTGCCATCCCCGCAGGCCCCTACCCTCGCACAGGTAGAAACCACAGCCCCTGACAGCGTGCTCGACTTCAGTTGGGCGCAGCCGGCCGGCAAGCTCAGCCAGGCGCAACGTCAGGCACTCAATGCCCTGTCTTCCCGTACGCTGGGGCAAAGCCTTGGCGAGCCTATTCCCCACGGCGCCTTGGCCGGACTGCACCTGCTTGACGATCACCTTTACGTACTGCTCGAAGGCAAGGCCTATCGCGTCCTGCTGGACGAGCCCGGCAGCCAGCCCAGGATTGTCGGCGATTCGCCAGAACAGCTCCCCGGCCCCCGGCTGCGCCGCGACGAAGCTGGCCGCTGGGGCATCGACCTGCGCCTGCGCCTGCTGGGCGGCATGCCCACGACCTCACGCATTGCCCGGCTGCGCGAAGCGAACAGACAGGCATTGGTCGAACTCGACCGCACCCTTGCGCAAGATGTCGAGCAAGGGCTGGACCAGTTGCGGCGCATGCGCATCGACGCGTCGAGCTTCGCCGACGACAGGCCCGAGGCCGACCTGCGCCAGCACCTGCACACCTGCCAGGCCGCCTCGCTGCACTGGAAGGCCCATCTGGAGCGCCTCAACCAGCGCAACGCGCTGGAGGTACGCGACGGCTTCAAGCTGGAGCGTGCCAACGCACTCACCCAGCGCGCCTTCAGCGAACAGCTGATCAACGCCACACTGCATCGGTTGCATGCGCCCAAGCACGCGCAGCTCGTGCGTTTCATCAGTCAGAACGAAAGCAGCATGAGCCGTGCCGATCTGGTTATCTACAGCCGACGCCTGGCCGAAATCTCGCCCCTGCTCGACGATCTGGTGATCAACGCCGATGCAATGCACGACATTCATGCCCAGTTGAAGAAGCTGACCAACCGTGGCCAGGACAGCATCCAGACGATGTTCGACAGCCTCGAACGCGGATGGCCCAACACCGAGAACCCGATCACCTGCCGCTACATGCGCCTGGAAAACCACTTCAACCGGCTGTTCGCCCTGCACCCGCTCAGAGACAGCGAGCCCAGGAACGGCGGTTTCTGGCTCAAGCTGGCCAACGACAACATCAGCCTGGTCATTGCCCAACGGCGCCAACTGGCGGCGCTGGGCAAGCCGAGCGACGAACTGGCCACACGCCTGCTCAAAAGCGCCAAAGACTGGCTTGCCCAGGCAGACCGGCAACTGGGCAACTTCAAGACACTGTCGACGGACACAGCGTCGAAGGCATTGCTGGCCCCTCTCGAGCAAGACCTGGCGTACATCCAGGCGACGGTCAGCAGCGAACTGGCCGAGTACCCGGACTACCCACCCACCACGACACTCTCGCGCTTGCGCGAGCAGGCACCCGGGCTGATCGAAACCGAGGAACATGGGGTGCTGCTGGGCGTGCCGCGTGTGGGCGATGAGTCGACCGTCGACATCGAGGCGCCGGGGCCTGAGGGCCGCACTCGTACCTACCGGCAAGACCACGGCGACTGGGTCGAAGTCCTGCCAGCCCCCGCTGCACGACCGAAGGCCAATGACAGCCTGAATCGCCTGCTCAAGGGCAGCCAGGCACTCATGGACAACGCCCGGGCAACCCTCCATCACCTGCAGGGCAGCCCCAGCGAGCGCTACCTGCCGGTGGAAATCCACGACGAACTCATGCTGCACGGGCAACGGTTGACGGAACGTGCCGATGCCATAGAACAAAGGCTGACTGCCGACAACGCCAGTGACGAGGCCAGCGGCGGCCAGGATGCAGCGCGGGTCGGCAAAGCGCTGAGTGACCTGGTCTTGATCCTTGAGAGCCAGGCCAAGGCCTTGCGCATCCAGGCTGCCCTAAGCCAGAAGCCGCGCATGGGTGAGCTGCAGTACCTCATCGACAATCACGAAGTGACCGTGCATGCCCTGGGGGCTCGCGCGCGGTTGGCGAAGGTCAAGGGGCGGCCCGCCGACTACCTGGACGAATACGTCATTCGCCACCAGGGCCGGGACCTGTGGTACGCGCACTTCCACTACCCCGCGCAGGACACAGCCAAACCCCAGTTCCTCGCCGGCCACCTGAAGACAGCCGAGCAACGCCATCTCAAGGGCCAGACGGTCATGGACGTCGCCACGGGTCGGCCGGTCGAGGTCTACCGCTCGCCCATCACCCTGGCCGCTGCGAGCCGATTCTTCTTCAACCTCTGATGCGACGGGCGCCGGCTGCGGCGCCCGTTCCCGTCCTCAGCGATCCTTGAACTGCGCCTCGCGCTTGGCGATGAACGCCGCCATGCCTTCCTTCTGATCCTCGGTGGCGAACGCCGCATGGAACACCCGGCGCTCGAAACGCACGCCCTCGCTCAGGGTCACTTCGAAGGCGCGGTTGACGCTCTCCTTGACCATCATGCTGACCGGAATCGACTTGCTGGCAATGGTCGCGGCCACCTTCAGCGCCTCCTCCAGCAACTCGGCCTGCGGCACGATGCGCGCCACCAGGCCAGCCCGTTCGGCTTCCTCGGCCCCCATCAGGCGGCCGGTCAGGCACAGTTCCATGGCCTTGGCCTTGCCCACCGCGCGGGTCAGGCGCTGGGTGCCGCCCATGCCCGGCAGCACGCCGAGGTTGACTTCCGGCTGGCCGAACTTGGCGTTGTCGGCGGCCAGGATGAAATCGCACATCATCGCCAGCTCGCAGCCACCGCCCAGGGCGAAGCCGGACACCGCGGCGATGATTGGCTTGCGCCGGTTGGCGACGCGGTCGGCGTCGCTGAACAGGTCTTCGACGTAGATCTGCGGGTACTTCAGGTCGGCCATTTCCTTGATGTCGGCGCCAGCGGCGAAGGCCTTGGCGGAGCCTGTGAGCACCACGCAGCCGATGTTCGGGTCACGCTCGAGCTGGTCCAGGGCCTGGTTGATCTCGCCGACGATCTGCGCGTTCAGGGCGTTGAGCGCCTGCGGGCGGTTGAGGGTGATCAGGCCGACCTTGCCGTGGATGTCCAACAGGATGGTTTCGAATGCCATGCAGACTGCTCCTTCAAAGATTGCGCGCAATGACCATGCGCTGAATGTCGCTGGTGCCTTCGTAGATCTGGCAAACCCGCACATCGCGGTAGATGCGCTCCAGCGGGAAGTCGCTCAGATAGCCATAACCACCGAGCGTCTGCAAGGCATCCGAACAGACCTTTTCGGCCATTTCCGAGGCGAAAAGCTTGGCCATCGAAGCTTCCACCAGCGCCGGGCGCCCGGCATCGCGCAGGGCGGCGGCATGCAGCACCATCTGCCGGGCCACGGCAATCTTGGTGGCCATATCGGCCAGGCGGAAGGCCACCGCCTGGTGCTCGATCAGCGCCTTGCCGAAGCTCTGGCGTTCGTTGGCGTAGTCGCGGGCCACCTCGAAGGCGGCGCGGGCCATGCCCACCGCCTGCGAGGCGATGCCGATGCGCCCGCCTTCGAGGTTGGCCAGGGCGATCTTGTAGCCCTGCCCTTCTTCGCCCAGGCGGTTGGCCACCGGCACCCGCACATTGTCGAAGACGATCTGGCAGGTGTCGGAGGCGTGCTGGCCGAGTTTGTCCTCGACCCGCGCCACCTGGTAGCCGGGGGCGTCGGTGGGCACGATGAAAGCGCTGATGCCACGCTTGCCGGCGTCAGGGTCGGTGACGGCGAAGACAATCACCACCCCGGCGTTCTGCCCGGAGGTGATGAACTGCTTGCTGCCGTTGAGCACGTAGTGGTCACCGTCCAGGCGCGCGCGCGCCTTCAGGCTGCTGGCATCGGAGCCGGCCTGGGGTTCGGTCAGGGCAAACGCGCCAAGCATCGCACCCGTGGCCAGCGGCGTGAGGAACTGCTGCTTTTGCGCCTCGCTGCCGAACTTGAGGATCGGCACGCAACCCACCGAGTTGTGCACGCTCATGATGGTCGAGCAGGCACCGTCACCCGCGGCAATTTCTTCCAGAGCCATGGCGTAGGCCACGTAGCCCGTGTCGCTCCCACCGTACTCCTCTGGCACCAGCATGCCGAACAGGCCAAGTTCGGCCATTTCCTCGATGGCCTCTTTGGGGAAGCGGTGCTCCTTGTCCCATTGCTCGGCGAACGGCTTCAAGCGCTCCTGGGCAAAAGCCCGCACGGCGTCGGCGATCTGTTGTTGCTCGTCAGTTACCAACATGGCTCACCTCAGTACAGGCATTCGACGGCCATGGCCGTGGCCTCGCCACCGCCGATGCAGATGGCCGCCACGCCTCGGCGCAGGTTGTTCTGGCGCAACGCCGACAGCAGGGTCACCAGGATGCGTGCGCCCGAGGCGCCGATCGGGTGGCCCAGGGCACAGGCGCCGCCATGGATGTTGACCTTGTCGTGGGGCAGGTCGAGGTGCTTCATGGCGGCCAGGGTGACCACGGCGAAGGCCTCGTTGATCTCGAACAGGTCGACCTCTGCCAGGTCCCAGCCGGTGCGTTTCATCAGCTTGTCGATGGCGCCGATGGGGGCGGTGGGGAACAGCGCCGGGGTGTCGGCGAAAGCCGCGTGACCGTGGATCACCGCCAGCGGCTTGAGGCCGCGCTTCTCGGCCTCGGAGCGACGCATCAGCACCAGTGCCGCGGCGCCGTCGGAGATGGAGCTTGAGTTGGCCGCGGTCACCGTGCCGCCTTCGCGGAAGGCCGGCTTGAGCTGCGGGATCTTGTCCAGGCGCGCTTTCGGCGGCTGTTCGTCATCCTTGATCACGCGCTTTTCCCTGCCCTCGGTGACTTCCACCGCAACGATCTCGGCAGCGAAGCGGCCGTTCTTGATGGCGTCCTGCGCCCGGGTCAGCGAGGCGATGGCGAAGTTGTCCTGGGCTTCACGGCTGAATGCGCCGTTCTGCGCGCAGTCCTCGGCGAAGGTGCCCATCAGCCGGCCCTTGTCGTAGGCGTCTTCCAGGCCATCCATGAACATGTGGTCGATGATCTTGCCGTGGCCCATGCGGTAGCCGCCACGGGCCTTGTCCAGCAGGTAGGGCGCATTGGTCATGCTCTCCATGCCACCGGCGACGATCACCTCGGCGCTGCCGGCCAGCAGTTGGTCATGGGCCAGGATTGCCGCCTGCATGCCCGAGCCGCACATCTTGTTCAGGGTGGTGCAGGTGGTGTGCTTGTCCAGGCCGGCGCCCAGGGCGGCTTGGCGTGCCGGGGCCTGGCCCTGCCCCGCAGGCAGCACGCAGCCGAACAACACCTCCTGGACACTGGCGGCATCGATGCCGGCGCGCTCCACGGCGGCGCGGATCGCCGCGCTGCCCAGTTGCGCCGCGGTCAGGCTCTTGAGGTCGCCCTGCAGGCCACCCATGGGCGTGCGCACGGCGCTGACGATAACGATCGGATCATTGGCGAGGGTCATGTTCATTGCTCCTTATTTGGCAGCCATGCGCAGCGCGCCGTCGAGGCGGATCACCTCGCCGTTGAGCATGCTGTTCTCGATGATGTGGCGGGCGAGCGCGGCGTATTCCTGCGGACGGCCCAGGCGCGGCGGGAATGGCACCCCGGCAGCCAGGGACGCGCGCACTTCCTCGGTCATGCCGGCCATCATCGGGGTTTCGAAGATGCCCGGGGCGATGGTCATCACGCGGATGCCGAAGCGCGCCAGTTCACGGGCAGCCGGCAGGGTCAGGCTGGCGATCGCGCCTTTGGAGGCGGCATAGGCGGCCTGGCCGATCTGGCCGTCGTAGGCGGCAATGGAGGCGGTGTTGATGATCACCCCACGCTCACCGCCTTCGTCGGCCTGGCCCTCGGCCATGGCCGCAGCAACCAGGCGCAGCAGGTTGAAGCTGCCGATCAGGTTGACGTTGATGACCTTGGCGAAGCTGCCCAGGGCGTGCGGGCCGTTCTTGCCCAGCACTTTCTCGGCCCCGACGATACCCGCGCAGTTGACCAGCCCGTGCAGGCTGCCGAAGGCGCTGACGGCAGCATCGACCGCGGCCTTGGCGGCCTGCTCGTCGCTGATGTCGGCCACCGCGAAGCGGGCGTTGTCACCCAACTCGCGGGCCTTGGCCTCGACGGCGGCGGCGTTCAGGTCGACCAGCATGACCTTGGCGCCGGCTTCGATGAGCATGTGCGCGGTGGCGGCGCCCAGGCCCGAGGCCGCGCCGCTGACGATGAAGTGCTTGTTCTGGATATGCATGGCGGATTTCCTTCAGGCGCCCGCAGCGATCGGCTGCGCGGCTTGTTGTTTGGCGATTTCCTGGTTGCGCAGGATGAAGCGTTGCAGCTTGCCGCTCGGGGTCTTGGGCAGCTCGCCGACGAATTCGATTTCACGCGGGTAGGCGTGGGCGTACAGGCGCTGGCGCACGTGCTGGCGCAGGGTTTCCTCAAGCTCGGGGCTGCCCGCGTAACCCTTGGCCAGCACCACGAACGCCTTGATCAGCTCGGTGCGCTCCGGGTCGGGCTTGCCGATCACCGCTGCCTCGATCACCGCCGGGTGTTCGATCAGCGCACTCTCCACGTCGAACGGGCCGACCCGGTAGCCGGAGGTGGTAATCACATCGTCGCTACGGCCGACGAAGCTGATGCTGCCGTCCTGGTTGAGCTCGACGGTGTCGCCGGACAGGTAGTACTTGCCGACGAAAGCCTTGGTCGGCAAGCCGTGATAGCCGGCGAACCAGCACAGCGGCGACTGCTCGCGATCCACCGCAAGAATGCCCGGCTGGCCGGCGGACAGCTCAAGGCCCTGCTCGTCCACCACCACGATGCGGTGACCGGGGATGGCGAAACCGGCCGAGCCCAGGTGTACCGGATGCTCCAGCGCGTGATGGTTGCACAGCACCATGCCCAGTTCGGTCTGGCCGTAATGATCGTGAATGGTCACCCCCAGCTCGTCGGCGAACCAGCGGATCACCTCCGGATTGAGCGGCTCGCCCGCGCTGCTGACCACCCGCAGGCGGCCCTTGACCGGTGCCGAGAACTGCTCCCCGGCGGCGATCAGCAGGCGGTAGGCGGTGGGTGAACCGGCCAGGTTGGTGATGCCCAGCTTGTCGATGATCCGCGCACAGCTGTCGACACTGAACGGGCCGTCGTAGAAGGTGGTGGCATGGCCCAGGGACAACGGGCCGGTGACGGCGTAGTAGAGACCATAGGCCCAGCCCGGATCGGCCAGGTTCCAGAACCGGTCGTCCGCACGCAGGTCGATGGCATCGCGCATGTAGCCCTGGAAGGCGACGATGGCGCGCAGCGGTACTTCCAGCGGCTTGGCCGGGCCGGTGGTGCCGGAGGTGAACATCAGCAGGAAGGCATCGTCACCCGTACGCATCACTGGCTCGCAGTGGCTGTCCGCCGCGTCGAGGGCCTGGTGGAAGTCCAGCTCGCCAGCGCGCGCACCGACCGTGATGAGCACCGGGCAGTCGGCGACGTCATCGAGTTTGGCGCGATTGTTGCTGTCAGTGACCACCAGCCGGGCCTGGGACTGTTCGAGGCGGTGCTCGATGGCCTTGGGGCCGAAGGCGGTGAACAGCGGCTGATAGACCGCGCCCACTCGCCAGGTGGCGAGGATGGTCACCAGCAGTTCAGGTGTACGCGGCATCAGCCCGGCCACCCGATCACCAGCGCCGACACCTTGGGCCTTGAGCACATTGGCCAAGCGTGCCGCCAAACCCTGCAACTGCTCGAATGTGTAGCGCCCGCTGTTGCCGTCACGATCCTCCCAGATCAGGGCGGCCCGGTCGCCACCGACATGCCGGTCGCAGCACTCGACGCAGGCATTCAGAGCGTCAAGTGTGCCGTGCAGGGACGCTTGCACGGCCTGCACATGATCGAAGGAACGGGCGGCCTCGGCGTAATCGCGCATCGTCGGACTCCTGGATTGTTATTGTTGGAGTGCTTAATCGGTCCGACGATGTTCGCGCCGCTGTCAGGCGGCAGCAATGGCCAAAGGCGTCAATCTGGATGACCGGTTTGGCCGCTGCGCAAGGCTGGCGAGCCAGGGGCGAGCAAACCGTCATCTGCGCTCGCCGGGCGCCACCCTGGCCAGGGCTTCCCGGGTCAAGCGCAGGTACCAGGCCTGCTCGGCCTCCAGCAGCGCCCGACGCAAGGTGTCAGCCTGCGCAAGGTACTCACCCTCGTTGACTTCACCCGCTATCCGCCGCTCATCCAGCCGCTCCAGGTCAGCGAAGAAAGGTTCCTGGACCTCATCCAGGCTGGTCGCATGCTGCTGTTTCAGGTACGCCTGCCAGAAATCGCGCTGGCTGATGAAGCGTGCCAGTACTTCTCCATCCGACTCGGCGGCACGCACGCTGCGCTCGGCATCCGCGAGATGCTCGTCGTTGACGTGAGCCATGGCCCTGAACTGCATGGTCCTGGGTTGGCGCGGCAATGACAGGCGCTCGGCAAGACCGACCCGGTAGGCCAGGTCCACTTCGATCTCATCGACGCTTTCGTCCGGGTACTGCCTGCGCAAGGCACGCTCCACCCGTGGCAGGTCAGCACGGGCGTAAGCCTGCAGCCGTTCCAGGCGGAACAGCCGCCGCGCCATCTCCAGGCGCTTGCCCTCAGCTTGCCCTGCGTCTGCGTCACGCAGTATCTGCGCCACCTGGACACGCACCTCCAGATCGCTGAAGCAGCCGATCACACTGTCCACGCAGGTACGTCCCGAACCTGCCCAGTTGAACAGTTCCTCACGCAACGTGCTCTGCTCCGACGCGGCCTCGATCATGTCCCACAAGCGGTTGCCCAGGTCTTCACGGGCTTCACGATAGTCACTGGTGCCGGTGAGTTCGGCGAACAACTGGAACAGCGCTTCACTCTCGGGCTCGGCCGCCAGCACGTCCCATTGCTGCTGGCGGCGCTCACGCAGCGCTTCATCCTCACCGCCCACCCAGATCTGCCGGGCCTGTTCCACAGTGACCTCCTGCGTGCCGCCAGCGGCCCCCTCATCGACCGGCTCAAGCACGGCGCTGCCTCGCTGCATCAGCCGAGCATGGGTACTGACGGGCAAGGGGTTGCCGGCCAGCAGCAAAGCCCGCCGGAAGCTGTAGGGTGTCTGGAAAACGATCGGTTGCAGCATGGCGATCTGGTTGTCACGCAAATCCGCCAGCTCCAGATAACCGCTCCACAGCAAGTCGGGCGGCAGGCGCTGCAGCCGACAGTTTCGTGCATACACCTCTTGCAGGCGGTGCAGCTGGTCCAGCCGCAGGTCGACAGGCCCCAGCGGATTGTCGCTCACGTCCAGCAGCCGCAACTGCCCAAGGGGCTGTATCCCCTCCGAAGACTGCACGTCCAGACGAATACGGTTGTTGTTCAACTGAAGTTCATTCAGGCGGGTCATCAGGCCCAGTCCGCTTGGCAACCGGGTCAGGCGGTTGTTGCTCAAGTTGCACCAGCGGGTATTGGGAAAGCACTCCAAGAAGCGTGTCGGCAGTGACTGAAGCTGCAGTTGGACAAGCACCAGTTCGGTGACGTGGGGGAAGCTCACGCCCGCTGGCATGTCGGGCAAGCCATGGATGGGCTCCCCGACCAGGCTCAGGCGCATGCCGAAACCGCTGCCCTGGATGTCGACCAACCGCTCTGCGCGCATCTGCCACGCACGGCTGATCTGCTGGGCGACCCGCTGGCGCGCCGTTCGATGTTCGGCCTGTTCGCTCACCCACCCCTGCAGGCTCCCCTCCAGATCTCGATACTGCTGCTCATGGCTCAGCAGACGACTGAACGCCACCGAATGGGATTGCCGGTACTCCGCCATCCAGGCTTCCAGATCGGTCTCTTCGATGCCGGGGTACAGCGCGCGCACCCGGGCGCGGAATGTGCTTTGCATTGCCGGGGTGGAGCTACCACGCCCATTGAGCGGATAACCCACGCGCCCATCGGGCATGCGCCTGCCAGGGTTGAACCAGGGCCGACCGGGTGAAATGCCAACGGATACCGCTATGTCTCGACGCGAGGACGGCAACGACTGTTGCAGCATCTGGCGAACCTTGGCCGGGGCGTCATCCCCAGTCCAGCCCAGGCGTTGCCGCTCGCTCGGCGCCAGCACGGCCAGCAGCACCTGCTCCCAGCCCCTGGGCTCGTCTACCTCGACTTGCGAGGCGCGGCCGTCGCTGTACAACCGGTAGCGCCCCTCATTGCGCACCAGGGTGGTCAACAGCCCAGGCTGCCCTTCAGGGTAGATGAGCCCCAGGCGGCGCCCGCTGTCGCTGCCCTGGCGTATTTCCAGGTTGATGCTTTGCGGCCATGCAGCCTGGCGCGACAGCAGTGAAAGCACAAGAGCGCAGGTTTCGTCGCAGTGGCTGTCTTTGAGGTAGAACCCTTCCAGTGCGCGGGTCAGCCTCGCTTCGCCCAGCAGCTCACGGGCCTTCTCCGCCAGTGCCAGTGGCACTCGCCGCTCTTCGCTCATGCGTTGGCGCTGAGCCGTGGTGGCTTCGCGCAGCACGGCGGCGGCATAGGCGTCGGGCAAACCTGGAAAGTCACGCTGGAGCAGGCCCAGCAACGCGTCTGGAGGTACGTAGCGGACCGCAAAGTGCTCGAGCAGCCTGCCACGCAAGGCTCGGGCGTGCAGCAGTATCGCCTCACGCTGCTCGACCTCCTGCAGCCCCGCGATCTCGGGCTGGGGCAAGCACCACGCCAAGTACTCGCGGGACCCGGACGGCACCTCGCCCCTGCCCAGTGCCGTGAAAAAAGCTTCGATGGCGTCACTCACCTCGAACCGCTCAAGGGTGTCGCGCAAGGTGACGGGCAACGGACGATTTTCCACCAGCAATCCACGCAGACCGTCCTCGTCGATACCGGCGACTTTGAGGATCTGCGCGACCTGCGCTGGCGAACGGGCCTGCGCCCCTGGCCACAGCACCCCGAGCATGCGCCCGCTGCCGCTCCACGCTCGAGGCTCATCATGAGCAAGGCGCCAGGCGCGTTCGCCGTTGCCGACCAGCTCGGGGCCATAGGCAGCGACATTGCCAGGGTGTCGCAGGGACCAGCTGGCACCGGGGCGGGCCTGGTGGACCTCGTAGTAGTCATCCGCATCTCGCCACCAATGGCGCTGCCCATCGCCGTACAGGCCACGTTCGGTGAGTGCGGCGCTGCCTGGCAGGCCTGCAGTGCGATAGGGCTGCAGATCGTCCGACCACAACCGTTCCTTGCCCGGCATGACCGTGACCGGCTTCAGGCCATCGACGAAGGCGCTGCCGACGAAACGTCGCGCCGCCACCGCGCCGCCTGCCACCAGGGTGTTGCCGACCACCGTCTGCGCCACATTGAGAAGATGCTCCAAGGCTTCGTGATCACGCCCCTTGCTCCAGTCGACAACCCCTTCATATACCTGCGACAGCGTTTCCTGGAGCATCTTCGCCAGTAGCAGCTCCCCAACCCCCGGTACGAAGAATGCGGCCAGATTGAGCAGCGTCAGGCCCACCTCTTCCAGCTCTTCGCGTCGCCGCCTGAACGCCGCGGCATCGACCTGCTGAGTGGGCACCACCAGCAAGCACGCATCCTGCAGGATCCGCTCGACCTGTCTCTGGGCCAGGGCAGCGAAGACGTCGCCGCGGCTCACCTTGCCGCGGGGTTGCATGTCAGGGGTGCTGTCCTGCATCCGGGTGCGTAACGTCGTGATGAATCGCGCTCGCCGGCCAAGCGCCACACGCTGCAACAGATATTCCTGGAATGCCGGCTGCGTCGCCAGGTTGCCCAAGCCGGCGTTCATGTGCGTCCAGGAATCGTAGCGTTCCAACACAGCCTGCGGGGCGCCAGGCAGATAGCACACCAACCCCTTGATGGCGGTGCCCGCCAGGTCATCGCTGAGGACGAACAGCAACGCCCCATCGATCGGGCAATCCAGCAAATCCAGTGTCTGCACGCTGATGAACGCGCTGTCCGGATGGGTGATCAATTGCCCGTCGCAGGCCTTGAGCAACAGGCTCAATACGTCCTCGTCTATTTCCTGCTTCATCGCTGCAATCTGAGCGGCAACGCCCAGCCCCAGACGCCCGTCGTCGGCCATCTGTTGCCGTAGGTCGGCATCGAACCTGGCCTGCAGATGCTCCTGATAACGCTTGCCGACATCCAGCGAACGGCACTGCTCCACCAGTTTTTCCAGCGCCACCGGCAACGGCAGGTCCGGCCCCTGCCCCTGCAGCGCCGCCCCTTGCGCAAATCCGGAGCCTGGGAAAAACGACTGGCCTTGCTCGAAGTTCTGCAGCAATCGCTGCAACGCCGGCTCTCGCAGCGTGACCTGGGTTATCGTGCCGCCTGGCGTAGAGAGCTCGGGAAGGAACGGCGAAGTATCACGCTTGAAACTCTGAAAAACCTCCTCCCAATACAGGATCTCCAACGGCTGCGCGATACCCAGCCCGCGCGACAGCATGCGCTCGAACAGTGGCCGGGCGAAATCGGTCGGCGACTCGATCTGGCGCCAGGCCTCGGCAAGCCGATCCTGGGTCGCTCGGTGTGCCAGGAAGCGCGCCCGCAGGGCTTGCAACTGATCGACTCTGGCGGATCTGAGCCATACAGGCAGTTGTTGTGCAATGAACGTGTCTGTCGCGGAGGGGGTGGTCGTGCCGGACATGGTTGTCGCTTCCTGAGGAATGGAAGCGACAACCCTGCCCGCTGTACGTGCGGCGGATCAGCGGGAAACACACCCGGTCGAGTGTTGCACCCTAGGTGAGCGAGCCATCGGCCTCATGCTCGAGGGCCTCCTCGGTAAGCCGAAGCGCCAAGGCCTGTTCTGCCGAAGCACGCCCACTGACCAGCGCATCCCAACGTTCTCTGTACTCCTGGCTGTCCAAGGCCGAGGCTTCATCGTCAAGCTCGCTTCCATACCGCGAGAAGGTCTCTGCCAACGCCGAAAAAGCAGCGCTATGGCGCTTTTCCAGGTAGGTGCGCCAGAAATCCCGCCCACTGATGCTTTGCGCCAGCGCCGGGGACGCCTCTGCCGCCTTGACTTCAGCCAACGCCTTGGCCTTCTGCGTCGCCTCGATATGCGAAAGGCTCTCGAAGCGCAAGTTGCGCGGCTGGTTCGGCAAGTTCAACTCGCTAGCCAGCGAAGTGCGATAGCCGAGGATCACCTGCAGTGCATCGACGCCTGCCGATTGCGGATCGTCAGCGCGAAGCGCCGCATCTTGCTGACGAACGTCCTCAGCGGCGATTTCGTCCAGCTTGTCCAGCCGGAACAATTGCCTCGCCAACAACAGCAGCCCGTCACCACCTTCGCCCAGAGCACCAAGAGCGTTGGCCTTGTACACCAGCTCGTGGATCATCAAGCGGCTGAAGCGCTCCGCATGGCTGTCATGACAGCCGCGCACCTCATCGGCGTGCAAGAAGATTTGCTCACGCAGCTGCGCATCCTGATCCATGCTCTCAAGCAACGGCCAGAGTTGCTCGGACATGTAACCCGGCGCTCGCACGAAGTCCGGTGTCGACGTCAGGTTGCGCAGCAACTCGAACAGGCCAGCACTGCCTGGCAGTGCTCGCAGTCTTGTCCACAACTGCTTACGGGCCTGGTCGTTGCGCGTGCCCTTGTCCAGCGCCAGCCAGCGCTGCATGATCGCCCCCGGCTCGGGGGCCACTTCCTCACCCTCTTCCAAGCCCAGCAGAAACGCGTGCTGCGAATCGACCCGATACAGACGCTCCATCGCTTGGTGGTCCAACGGATTGCCTACCAGGTTCAGGCGCCGCCGGAACGACCATGGCTGGGCAGCCAGAGATTCCGACACACTGCTGATGCGGTTGTTGCTCAGGTCAGCTGTACGCAGGGAGGCGCAGAGCTCGATGCCGTCAGGCATATCGAGCAACCCACACCCTCTGGCCCGAAATGTCGTCAATTCAGGCAGACGGTCGAAACGCAAAGGCAACCGGCGAATCGGGTTGAGGCTCAGATCCAGGACCTGCAAGTTGCCCAGACTGGCCAGCACCTGCTGGTCACTGTCGGTCATGCGCACCTGGTTCGACAGCAGCAACAGGCTACGCAGGCCAGTGAGCCGCGCAAGCGAAGGCGGTATTGCGCCGATCCGATTACCGTTGAGGTTCAGCACACTCAGGGAGTCGAAGACATGCAGGAAGTTGCCATTCACCGACGTCAGCCCCATGCGCACCATCGTCAACTCGGTGACATGGCCAAAATCGATATCCGCTGGCAAGTCCGGCAGGCTGCCGATACGCCAGCCGCTGATGTCCAGACGCATGCCGTCAGCCCGCCTTTGCGCGCCACGCGCAACTTCCCCCTCGAAACGCCAGATGGCGCGCAAGCGATTGGCGAGCTGCAGACGGACCCGACGAACCTGCAGTTGCGTATTGGCGTGGGCCCAGTGCCGCAGTGTTTCGTCGAGGTCGGAGTAATTGCGCTCCTGCCGGGCGATCACTTCGAACGGCCGCTCATGGTCACGCTGCAATCCCTGAACATAGCCCTCCACCTCACCGGCATCGAAACTGGGGTACAGCATCCGCACTCGCTGTCGCAACCGCTCGGTGGACGGACGTGAGGAGCGCCCGCCGAGCTCGTAACCGACACGCCCATCGGCCAGGCGCCGGCCCGGGTTGAACCATGGCGTGGACACGCGCCAACCCAGGCGCGCCAGCACACTGCTGCGTGTCGCCGGCAACTGCTCGATCAGCGCATTGCGCAACTGCTCGGCAAGGTCGCTGTCGTCGAACTTCAGGGCCCGGCGGTCCGACTCTTTGAGCAAGGCCGCAAGTGCCTCGAACAGGCCGCCGGGCTCTGCCACATCCTCCTGCCGTGGGCGGCCTGCACTGTCGTAGAGCCAGAAGCGCCCGTTACGGGTGAACAGCACGAGGCGCCCGGCACTCGGCCCTTGCGGATCAAGAATCGCCAGTGTGGCGCCGTTCTCGGAACCGTCATGCAACTCCAGGTTGAGGCGTTTGGGCCAGCCGGGCAGGCGTCCGAGCAATGCGATGACCAGTTCGGCCGTCTCGCTGGAGCAAGCGCTGCGCAGGTACAGGCCCTCCACAGCGCGGTTGGCGCGCGACAGCTCGAGCAAGGCCCGGGCCCGCTTGCCCAATGCGAAGGGCAGGCGCGCTTCGGCCAGTGCCTGCTCTTCCACCTCAGGATCGACCTCACGTGCGACCTCCTCGACATACGCATGCGGCAACCCGGGGAAATCACGCCGCACAAGGGCCGCCAAGCCCTGTAGCGGCGCAGCCTGGGTGGACAGATGCTCAAGCAGTGCCCCCTGCAACTCAGCCTGCCGTCCGGCAAGGTCCTCGGCAATGGCGGCATCGTCCAGGCCTTGCATGTCGTCGCGGCTCCGGCACCACGCCAGTACCTGGTCATCTTCCAGGCTCGAATCAGGCTGGCGCAGGGCAACGAAGAGTTTCACCAGCCTGGCGTCGGCCTCGAAACGCCGAAGGGTGTCACGCAGGTTGACCGGCGTGGGACGGTTTTCCACCCACAAACCCCGCAGCTCGTCCTTGTCCATGCCCGCCGTCCGCAGGATGCGATCGGCCTGCGCGGCATCGAACGGAGGTTCATGGGGCCAGAGCCGGTTGAGCATGTCGGTGCTGTCATCCCACTCCAGCGGTCGCTCCTGGCGCAGGCGCCAGCCCCGCTCGCCATTGTGTTCCAGCGGCGGCTCGTAGGCACCCTCTGCATCGGGGTGGCGCAAGCGCCAGGCCTGGCCCGGCGCAGGCTGATGCACTTCGTAGTAGCGAGTACCGATGCGCAGCCAGCGCTGCTGCGCGTGCGCGTACAGACCATCCTGCCCAAGCGTCGCCGGGCCCGGGTCCGACTCGTAGACACTCAAGTCGTCGTTCCACAAGCGTTCGCCGCCTGCCGAGAGCGGCACCGGCTCCAGCGCGTCGACAAACGCGCTGCCCTGGAAACTGCGCGCCACTGCGCCGGCGCCGGCCACCGTCGCCGCGGTGACGAGCACGGTTTGCGCCACATGCAGCAGGTGCTCCCTGGCCTCATGCTGATGGCCTTCGGACCAGTCCTCGATACCGGTATAAACCTCACCGAGCAGATCGACGACCAGCTTGCCGAATAGCACCAGCCCGACAACCGGCACCGCCAGGCCGACCAGGCCGAGTGCCGCCCAACCGACAGACTTCCAGCGTTCCAGGCGTTGCTCGGCGGCCTTATGGTCGACTGCCTCGTTCGATACCAGCAGTACCCGCGCATCCGCCTCGAAACGCTCGACCTGGGACTGCGCCAGCGCCGCGAAGATATCGCCAACCGCCACCACCCCTTGCACCTCGAGATCAGGCACATCGTCCTGCAAGCGCATGGTGAGGGTAGTGACGAATTCCGCGCGCTGATCGAGGCCGACCAGCGGGTAGAATTGCTGGCGCGCATCGTCCCGACTCAGCTCCATGGCCAGGAATGCTTGCAGCTGCAACTGCGAATCGAACCGTCGCAGAGGGCATTGCCGGTCAGTGGGCAGGTACAGGACCACGCCACTGTCCTCTCCCTGCTCGTTGCGCAGCTGGATCTTCAGGCCGTTGGCGATCTTGCAGCCGAGCAACTGCAACTCACCGGCGTAGGCAGCCAGAGGCGCCGAGGACGCGTGCGGCGCCGATGGCAGCAGGCGGCCCAGGGCTGCGTGCTCCTCGGCACTGATCCAGCCCTGCATGAGCCCCAGCTCGCAACTCAGGGCGAAGCCCGTGCGGTGGTGCGCCGTAAGCAACGCGCGAGCTTCGCTGGTAAAGGCCTGCTGCAAAAGCTGTTGGTAGCGTTTCCCTACCTCGAGCGCCCTGACCTGCGTGACCAGCGAGTCCAGGTCCTCGAACAGCAGCGCTTCACCTGCACTGGCAGTCAGCCCGCTCCCCTTGTAGAACGACGCATCGGCGGCGAACCCCTGCATCAGCCGCAGCAAGGCCGGATAGCGCAAGTAGTGGATCTCGTCCTCAGGCAGACCGCCCCCCAAAGGCACTCGAAACCGGCGCCTTAGCTCCAGCCAGTCGAGCCTGGCGAGCGCTGGGCCTGCGGGCAGCAGTTCGCCGATCAAGGGTTCGAATGCCTGCTCGGCGAAGCGTTGCGGCGACACCAGCGACCGCTCGAGTGCCGCCAGCGCCTTGCCGCTGTCAGCGTGCGCCTTGAAGCGTGAGGACAGCGTGCGGACCTGCTCGGCCGATCCTGTGCGCAGCCAGGCCGGCAACTTCGCGGCGATGAAGCCATCGGTCAACTGTTCGGGAGTCAGGGGAGTGATGGTTGGAGTTGTAACTGCCATGGGTGGGACGACCTGCATGATTAAGGGACGTCCACCCTCTACAGCCTCAGCGCTCGATCACAGCGGGAAACGCCGTCACCTGTTCGAGCGCTACCCCTGCATGACCAGTTGCCGGTAGTGCCCTGGATTGCAGCCGAACCACTTGCGAAACGCCTTGTAGAACGAGCTGCTGTCGGCAAAGCCCAGGCGTTCGGCGATATCGCCCATGGCGGGCTCGACCTCGCCCAGCCAGGTCACGGCCAATTCACGGCGCACGCTGTCCTTCAGGCCTTGGTAGCTTTGCCCTTCGTCCGCCAGGCGACGCCTGAACGTCGACGGCGACAGGCACAAGCGCCGGGCCAGGCTTTCGGCATCGGGCCATTGTGCGGGCGCCAGTTGCAGCAAGTCGTGGCGAATGCGCCGGGCCAGGCTGGCCGGGTCGCGGTACTTGACCAGGATGTTGCCCGGCGCCTCGGCGAGGAAACGTTGCAGTTCCTCAGGCGTGCGCTTGAGCGGCAGATCGAGGCAGTCGGCGGCGATGATCATGCGCGTGCGCGGGCGCTCGAATTGCAGGTTTTCCGAGAACATCACCCGGTAATCGTCACAGAACGGCGGTTCGGCGCAGCGCAGATCGATGGCCAGGATCGGGATGCGCCGGCCCGCCAGCCAGCAGGCCACGCCGTGCACGATCATCCAGAAGGTGAAATAGGTGAAGGCCCGGCGCGGCTCATCGCGCGGTTCGTTGATGACGATCTCGGCCAGGCTTTGCTGGCGCACCAGGCCCGGCTGCAGGTCTTCGAGCATCAGCCCGAGGAAGTCCAGGGCTGTGCGCAGGCCGTCGGCCAGGGTCGGTTGCATCATCGCCGCGCGGCACAGGAACGCCAGGCTGCCGCTGCGCAGGCCGCGCGGGTCCATGGCGAAAAATTCGTCGTTGCAGCGCCGCGCCAGCAGCCGCCAGAGCCGGGCATAGGCGTCGGCGCTCACCCGCGCCTGGGGCAGGTCGAGGTGCTGCGCGTCGATCCCGGCGCCGGCCAGCAACGCCGCGTCCGGCTCGCCGGCCGGGCAGGTCTGCAACAGCGCTTCGCGCACCAATTGCATGGAGATGGTGTCTTTCTCGCTCATCGACGATCCATTGTGCTCTGTGGCCGCCATCTTAAGGCTTGTCAGACGCTCGCAGCCAGACCAAGGAACGCCTGGATCAGGCGCAGTTCGCGGCGTCGCTCCAGGCAGCCGATCATGTGTTGGTTGACCAGCCCCGCGCCGCTCAAGGGGCGCGCCACCACCCTTGGGTCATGGGCAACCTCGGTGGACGACACCACGCCGATGCCCAACTCGGCCGCCACTGCCTCGGTGACCGCCTCACGGCTGTCCAGCTCCAGCAGCACCCGTGGCTGCACACGGCCCTCGGCACAGGCCTTGTCGAACGTGCGCCGAGTCGTTGAGCTTGGCTCGCGCAATACCATGATCTGCTTGTCCAGCTCGGACAGCGGCAGGTCGCCGTCAGCCTTGGCCCAGGCATGCCCCGCCGGCAACAGCGCGCACAGGCGCGATTCGCACAGGCTCTGCAGGTGCAGGCCCTTGCGCGGTTCGATCTCGGTCAGCACCGCGACATCGGCATGTTCGGACAGCAACGCGGCCAGCGTCTCCTGGGCGTTGCCCAGGCGCAGATTGACGGTGATGCCGGGGTAGCGCTCGCGCAGAAGCGCCAGCATCGGCATCACCCGGTGCGGCCCGTCGGCGGCCACCTCCAGGCGCCCGGTCAGCAACTGGCGGTTGGCCTCGAGCATCGCCTGGGCTTCCTCGGCAAGGCCGAACATGGCCCGGGTGATGGCCGCCAGCCGAGTGCCCTCCTCGGTCAGCTCGACCCGCCGCGCGGTGCGCCGCAGCAAGGTGATCTGGTAGTGCTCCTCCAGCGCCTTGACGTGCCCGGTGACCGCCGGCTGGCTGATGAACAGGCGCTCGGCGGCGCGGGTAAAGCTGCCCTCACGGGCCACGGCATCGAAGGCGCGGAGCTGGAACAGGTTCATATCTATCGGCCTGACTTATGGCTGGCATAACAACAAACAATTTGAATGATGGGCCGGCGAATTGCAACCTAGCCCCCATAAGTTTCCAGCCCACCGCATGTGAGGAACCACGGAATGAGCAACGCCCCGATCCTGCTGACCCCCGGCCCCCTGACCACCTCGATCCGCACCCGCCAAGCCATGCTGGTGGACTGGGGCTCCTGGGACCGCGACTTCAACCAGCTGACCGCCAGCGTGTGCGAGCAGCTGCTGGCAATCATCGACGGTGCCGCCAGCCACCACTGCGTGCCTCTGCAAGGCAGCGGCACCTTCGCCGTGGAAGCGGCCATCGGCACCCTGGTGCCGCGTGACGGCAAGGTGCTGGTGCTGATCAACGGCGCTTATGGCCAGCGCCTGGCGAAGATCTGCAAGGTACTGGGCCGCCAGTACAGCACCTTCGAAACCGCCGAAGACCAGCCGACCACCGCCGCAGACGTCGAACGTCTGCTCGCCGCCGACCCAAGCGTTACCCACGTGGCCCTGATCCACTGCGAGACCAGCACCGGCATCCTCAACCCGCTGGCCGAGATCGCCCAGGTGATCAAGCGCCACGGCAAACGCCTGATCATCGACGCCATGAGCTCGTTCGGCGCGCTGCCCATCGATGCCCGCGAAATCCCCTTCGAGGCGCTGATCGCAGCGTCCGGCAAATGCCTCGAGGGCGTACCGGGGATGGGCTTCGTCTTCGCCGAGAAAACCGCCCTGGCCGCCGCCGAAGGCAATGCCCACTCGCTGGCCATGGACCTGCACGACCAGCACGCCTACATGGCCAAGACCGGCCAGTGGCGCTTCACCCCGCCGACCCACGTGGTCGCCGCGCTGCACGAAGCGCTGCAGCAGTACGCCGAGGAAGGCGGCCTGCCGGCACGGCACCAGCGCTATGCCGACAACTGCAAGACCCTGCTCGACGGCATGGCGAAGATCGGCTTGCAGAGCTTCCTCCCCGCCGAGATCCAGGCACCGATCATCGTCACTTTCCACGCCCCCAGCGATGCTCGATACCAGTTCAAGGACTTCTACGAGCGGGTCAAGGCCAAGGGTTTCATCCTCTACCCGGGCAAGCTGACCCAGGTTGAAACCTTCCGCGTCGGCTGCATCGGCGTGGTCGGCCCGGACGGCATGCAGGCCGCCGTCAACGCCGTGGCCGAGGTGCTGCGGGAAATGGAAGTGCTGGACATCTGACCCTCTGCCTACCCAATTTCAGGAAACCGCGCACATGAACTACAGCAACCCTACCCAGCTGCAAGCCGCCATCCTCGACTGGGCCGGCACCGTGGTCGACTTCGGCTCCTTCGCCCCCACCCAGATCTTCGTCGAGGCCTTCGCCGAGTTCGACGTGCAAGTGTCCATCGAAGAGGCTCGCGGCCCGATGGGCATGGGCAAGTGGGACCATATCCGCACCCTGTGCGACGTGCCGGAAATCGCCGAGCGCTACCGCAAGGTGTTTGGTCGCACGCCCACAGACGATGACGTCACCGCCATCTATGAACGCTTCATGCCTCTGCAGATCGAGAAGATCGCCGTGCACTCGGCGCTGATCCCCGGTGCGCTAGACACCTTGACCGGCCTGCGCAAGGACGGGCTGAAGATCGGTTCGTGCTCGGGCTACCCGAAGGTGGTGATGGACAAGGTGGTCGAGCTGGCCGCGCAGAACGGCTATGTCGCCGACCATGTGGTGGCCACCGACGAAACCCCGAACGGTCGCCCATGGCCGGCCCAGGCCCTGGCCAACGTGATTGCCTTGGGCATCGACGATGTGGCGGCGTGCGTGAAGGTGGACGACACCGTGCCGGGCATCCTCGAAGGCCGCCGCGCCGGGATGTGGACCGTGGCGCTGGTGTGCTCCGGCAATGCCCTGGGCTTGACCTGGGAAGGCTACCAGGCGCTGAGCGCGGATAAGCTGGAGAGCGAGCGCAAGCGGATCCACCAGCTGTTCGCCAGCTCGCGCCCGCACTACCTGATCGACACCATCAATGAGTTGCCAGAGGTGATTGCCGATATCAACCGCCGGCTGGCCAAGGGCGAGATGCCGCAGGCGTTCTGACAGATCGGTGTCGCATTCTTCGCGGGTGAACCCGCTCCCACAGGAACATCACAGACTTCAAAGGCAGTGATATCTCTGTGGGAGCGGGTTCACCCGCGAAGGCGTCAGCGCAGGCAACCAAAAACCATCAAACTGCCCGGTTCAGCTTCACCCACGAGGCGAACTTGTCGATGAAACCCTGCAGGAACGGCCGGGTCTTGTCGCTCAATTTGCCGCTGTCCTCGAACAGCGTCGCCGCCCCGCCGATGTATGCCTCGGGCATCTGCATGCAGGGCATGTCGAGAAACACCAGCGACTGGCGCACAGCGTGGTTGGCACCAAAGCCACCGATGGCCCCTGGCGACACACTGACCACCGCCGCCGGCTTGCCGCTCCAAGCGCTCTGCCCATAGGGGCGCGAGCCCACGTCGATGGCGTTCTTCAAGCCTCCGGGCACGGAACGGTTGTACTCGGGGGTAACGAACAGCACCGCGTCGCTACGCCGGATCTCGTCACGAAAACGCTTCCACGCCTCAGGCGGCGCTTCGGCCTCGACATCCTCGTTGTACAACGGCAAATCGCCGATCTCGACGATCCTCAGGGCAAGGCTGGACGGCGCCAGCTCAGACAGCGCGCGGGCGACCTTGCGGTTGTAGGAGTCCTTGCGCAAGCTGCCGACAACGACCGCTACCGAATAGACCTGGCTCATGGCGTTTGCATCCTCTGCGTGGGAAATGGGACGTACTAGTTATAGATGACCGTTCCTCGGGCCCTGGATTTTTTTCCGCCCGGGCAAAAACTCCCAGGCGTTTCGCTGGTCTATGGCTGCAGACATTTCCCCAACGTTTCAGAGGGTTTCACCCAAAATGGCAGCAGTAATGGTCGGCCAGGTCCACGCCCGCGACGCCGAAGGCCGTATCTATCCCGTGCACGAGTTCCAGGAGTCGACGCTCCAGGCCGACGGCAGCACCCTCGGTGCACCGATCACCACCTACCGCCTGGCCATTGGCGACCGGGTCAACTACCTGGGCGAGGACCGTTTCGAACTGGCCCAGACCGGCGTCGAGATCATTCGCATTCCTTGATGCAGTCGACCGTGTACGCGCCGTGCTCGTGCTGCAGGCCATGCACATCGGCGACGAAGCCCGGGAAGCCCTGGTCGAAGGCCCGGGCGAATGCCAGGTAATCGATGATCGAGCGGGTCGCCTCGGTGAACCGCTCGCCCGGCATGATCAACGGGATACCCGGCGGATACGGCACCAGCATCACCGCCGCAACCCGCCCCATCATCTGTTCGATCGGCACCGCTTCTACCTCTCCCTTCACCATCCGGTCATACGCCTGGGCCGGGCTCATGGCCACCTCCGGCAGTTTGGTGAACAGCCGCTTCAACTGCTTGGCGGTGGCATTGGCGCGGTAGCAGTCGTGCAACTGCTGGCACAACTCACGCAGGCCCAGGCCCTGGTAGCGCGCAGGCTGTTCGCCAACCACACTGGGCAGGCATTGCAGCAGCGGCGTATTGCCATCGTAATGGCGCTTGAACTCCAGCAGCTCGGTGAGCAGGGTGCTCCACTTGCCCTTGGTGATCCCCATCGAGAACAGCACCAGGAAGCTGTACAACCCGGTCTTCTCCACCACCAGCCCGCGCTCCCAGAGAAACTTGCTGACCACAGCCGCCGGTATGCCGTGCTCAGCCAGCACACCACCGGCATTGAGCCCGGGCATGACCAGGGTGACCTTGAGCGGGTCGAGCAGCACGTAGTCGTGGGCCACCTCGCCGAAGCCATGCCACTCGGCCCCCGGCTGCAACAGCCAGTCCGCTGCCGCCAGGCACTGAATGCCCTCGGTCGCCGGTGGCTGCCAGATGCCGAACCACCAGTCGTCGGCGGCGATGTGCTCGCGCAGGTTGGCCAGGGCCCGGCGAAAGCTCAGCGCCTCGTCGAACATCTCCTGCAGCAGCGAACGCCCGGCCGGGCCTTCCATCATCGCCGAGGCCACGTCCAGCGAGGCCAGGATGCTGTACTGCGGTGAAGTGGAGATATGCATCATGAACGCTTCGTTGAAGCGGTCACGGTCAAGCGCACGGGTGGCGCCATCCTGCACATGGATCATCGACGCCTGGCTGAAGGCGGCCAGCAGCTTGTGGGTGGAGTGGGTACTGAACAGCAGCGGGCCATCGTCGGCCTTGGGCGTGCCCATGGCATAGCGGCCGGTGAAGAAATCGTGGAAGGCGGCGTAGGCGAACCAGGCCTCGTCGAAATGCAGCACCTCGACACTGGCGCCAAGGGCCTGCTTGATCAAGCCCGCGTGGTAGCACAGCCCGTCGTAGGTAGAGTTGGTCACCACCGCCAGCCTGATCTTCGCGGCCCGGCCCTGGGCCAGCGGATGGGCCTGGATCTTCGCCTGGATCGATTCGGCGCTGAACTCGCTGAGCGGGATCGGCCCGATGATGCCCTGTTCGTTGCGCTCCGGGCACAGGTAGATGGGGATGGCGCCGGTCATGATGATCGCGTGCACCACCGACTTGTGGCAGTTGCGGTCCACCAGCACCAGGTCATCGCGCCCGACCATGGCGTGCCAGACGATCTTGTTGGCGGTGGAGGTGCCGTTGATCACGAAAAAAGTGTGGTCGGCGCCGAAGTTGCGCGCCGCACGGGCCTCGGCTTCGGCCAGGGGGCCGGTGTGGTCGAGCAGCGAGCCGAGTTCGGGCACCGAGACCGACAGGTCCGAACGCAGGGTGTTCTCGCCGAAGAACTGGTGGAATGCCTGCCCCACCGGGCTCTTGCGGTACGCCACGCCACCGCCGTGGCCCGGTGTATGCCAGGAATAGTTCGATTGCGCGGTGTGCTGCACCAGCGCCTTGAAGAACGGCGGCAGCAGGCCATCGAGGTAGTTGTGCGCAGCCCGGGCCACCTGGCGAGCGAGAAAGGGCACGGTGTCTTCGAACAGGTAGAGGATGCCGCGCAGCTGGTTGAGCTCGCTCATGGCCTCGGCGGGGGCGTTTTCCAGGGTGACCTGCTCACCCAGGGCGAAGATCGGCAGGTGCGGCGCACGCAGGCGGGCCAGGCGGATCAGCTCGGCCATGTGCTGCAGCAGGTGGTTGTTGTCACCGGCCCCTTCGGCGCCGATCAGCATGCAGGCCAGCCCGTGGTGGGTGGCGGCGACCAGACGCGCTTCGGTGTAGTCGGCGGCGGCGAGTATGCTGAAACCGTCCTGGGCCAGCTCGGCCGCGATGCCACGCACCCGTTCGCCGGCAACGCTGTCGGCCTTGATCGCCCGGTGGACGATGAGGATGGGGAACTTGAGGTCCTTGTACATCAGGCGGCTACCTCTGCGGGGGCTTTTTTCCCTCAGGGTAGTCGAGTGTAGTGTTATCAGTACCGGCCTGATCGCCGGCAAGCCGGCTCCCACAGGGTGCGGCGCAGCATGCGGTCTATGTGGGAGCTGGCTTGCCAGCGATGGGGGCCAGCCGGCCTTCGAATCAGTTGGCGGCTGGCTCGGTCAACGCCTGCCACATGGCCGGCCCACCCGCCGACTTGGCGACCGCCGCCAGGCGCTCGGCATGGGCTTGCAACTCTTCCTCGCTGGCCATGATCACTCGCCCCGGCGCACGGCCGGCGATCCGACGGATCTCACTGCCGGTACTGCCTTGGCCGTCTTCATCGCCCGCAGCGTCACCGGCCAGCGACAGGCTGGTCTGCCCACCGGTCATGGCCAGATAGACGTCGGCCAGCAGTTCCGAGTCGAGCAGTGCGCCGTGCAGATCACGGCCGGAGTTGTCGATGCCGTAGCGTTTGCACAGGGCATCGAGGCTGTTGCGCTGCCCCGGGTGGCGCGAACGCGCCATCATCAGGGTGTCGAGGATCGGGCAGTGCTGGGAGATATCGGCGCGGTCGTGCTGGCCCAGCAGGGCGAATTCGTTGTTGATGAAGCCAACGTCGAACGCCGCGTTGTGGATGACCAGGGTGGCGCCCTGGATGAATTCGAAGAACTCCTCGGCCACATCGGCGAAACGCGGCTTGCCGACCAGGAAGGCATCGGTGATGCCGTGGACGTTGATGGCGCCCTCGTCACTCTCGCGGTCGGGTTGCAGGTAGACGTGGAAGTGCCGCCCGGTCAGGCGTCGGCCCACAACCTCGACACAACCGATCTCGATGATGCGGTGGCCGTCGGCCACTGGCATACCCGTGGTTTCGGTGTCGAGGATGATGAACCGTTTGTCTTGCTGCTGCTCCACGCGGGGACTCCAACATGCGGTGCTTGAATTCAGGGCGCGAGTATACCGGACTCGGGCCCGCTTTGCGGCCCTTCGCGGCTAAAGCCGCTCCCACACTGGAGCGCATAGAACCTGTGGGAGCAGCTTTAGCCGCGAAGGGCTGCGCAGCAGCCCCATATGGATATCAACGCTTGGCGCGAAGCTCTTCGACACCGCGGTTGGCCAACTGGTCAGCCCGTTCGTTGCCGGGGTGGCCGATGTGCCCGCGCACCCACTTCCAGGTCACCTTGTGGCGGTTGACCTGCTCATCGAGGGCCACCCAAAGGTCGGCGTTCTTCACTGGCTCCTTCGCGGCAGTCTTCCAGCCACGCTTCTTCCAGTTGACCATCCACTCGTTGATGCCCTTCATCACGTACTGCGAGTCGGTGGTCAGCACCACTTCGCATTCACGCTTGAGCGCCTTCAAGCCTTCGATCGCGGCCATCAGCTCCATGCGGTTGTTGGTGGTTTCGCGCTCGCCGCCCCACAACTCCTTCTCGGCGCCCTTGAACACCATCAGCACGCCCCAGCCGCCCGGGCCAGGGTTGCCTTTGCAGGCACCATCGGTGTAGATCTCGACGATTTCGCTTTCGCTCATGTACCACTCATCTTCAATGCTTTTCGATATCGGGGTTGCTGGCGTTGCGGTTGACCTTGGCCAGCGGCAGCGGCAAAAGCTTGCCCATGGGCTCGCGGCGCTCCTGACGAAGTGGCCGCAGGCCGACCATGATCTTGCGTGCCACCAGCAGGTAGACACCGCCACCGGCCGTCTGCCAGCCACCGGCAATGCGCTCCCAGCCGGCCAGGCGTTGCTGCCAGGCCGCCGAGGCAAGCGGCGGACGATAGCACCCGAAACGGCGTTTCTCCAGCGCGAAGCCCAGCAGGTTGAGCCAGTCGCCAACCCGCGACGGCGGGATGCAGCGCGCCTTGCGCAAGGCACCGTGGCTGAAGAAATGGCGCATGCCCCAGCTGCTCCAGGGGTTGATACCGACGATCAGCAGATGGCCACCCGGGCGCACCGCGCTGGCCGCTTCGCGCAGCAGGCCATGGGGTGACAGGCTGAAGTCCAGGCCATGCTGCAGCACCACCACGTCGGCGGCGTGCTCCGACAGCGGCCAGGCCTGCTCCTCGCAGACGATCTCGACCCCCGGCAGCGGCGCGCCCAGGCGCACGTTGCGTTGCACCTGCGGGGCACTGGGCGGGGCGTCGGCACCGGGGCCGTAATGCACCAGATAGCCGCCGAAGAAGCGGCCGAGCTCTTGTTCGAGCAGTTTCTGTTCTTCCTCGAGCATCAATTGCCCGAGCGGCCCGTTGAACCACTCGCGGGCCAGGCTGATCAGTTCAACCCACTCGGGGTCGGCCTGGGCGAAGGCTTGGTCGGTCATTGCGTTCTCCCTCGAAGGTTCTCCGGCCACGCCATCGCGGCTAAGATGCCTTCAATGTCCCGGCTTGGCGATACGGATCCGCACCATGATACAGATCGATGCCCTACCCGCTTTCTCCGACAACTACATCTGGTTGTTACAGGATACTGCCAATCGCCGCTGCGCGGTGGTCGACCCCGGTGATGCCGGGCCGGTGCAGGCCTGGCTCGACGCCCACCCAGGCTGGGTACTGACGGATCTCCTCGTCACCCACCACCATCACGACCATGTCGGCGGCGTCGAAACGCTGAAGAAGGCTACCGGCGCCCGCGTCTGCGGCCCTGCCCACGAACGCATCCCGGCCCGCGACCTGGCCCTGGAAGACAACGCCCGCGTGCAGGTGCTGGGGCTCGACTTCGAGGTGCTGGCCATGCCCGGCCACACCCTTGGGCACATCGCCTATTACACTGCGCAACCGGCCACGCCGCTACTGTTCTGTGGCGACACCCTGTTCGCCGCCGGTTGTGGCCGCCTGTTCGAAGGTACACCCGAGCAGATGCACCATTCATTGCAGCGCCTGGCCGCCCTGCCCGCTGCTACCCAGGTGTACTGCACCCACGAATACACCCTGAGCAACCTGCGCTTCGCCCGCGCCGTAGAGCCGCACAACGCGCAAGTTCTGCAGCGGTTCGAAGACGTTACCCGGCTGCGCGCCGAAAATCGCATCAGCTTGCCCTCGACCATTGGCCTGGAGCGCCTGACCAACCCTTTTTTGCGCACTGCTGAAACATCCGTTAAAGAAAAAGCAGACGAATGGAAGGGTCTTTCAAACCCCACCCAAGCCACTGTTTTTGCTGCCTTGAGGTCTTGGAAGGACGTGTTCTGATAACCCTAAGATATATCGCGACACAGGTACAAAGGTTGACCCGGCCGGGACCGGTTTCTAGAATCGCCGAAATTTTTTGCCCGGATAACTGTCCCAGCCGATGCCTTCCACTAGCCGCAGAACCTCTCATTCGGTCGCCTTGACGCGACTGGCCCAGATCAGTGCACTGGCGCTGGCCGCCACCCTGGTCGGCTGCCAGAGCACCCGTCAGCTCGACGAATCCGACAGCGTTCGCGCGCACAATTACCAGGCGCGGATCAAGCACAAGCCCGCCCCGCTGCTGGTAAAACCGAAGGAGCAGGCCCCGCAGGACGTATGGGAGCGCATGCGCCAGGGCTTCGCCCTGCAGGACAACGTCGACGTCAACCCACGCATCGAGCAGCAGCGTCTGTGGTTCGCCAGCAACCCGTCGTTCCTCGAGAACGCCGGCGAGCGTGGCAGCCTCTACCTGCACTACATCGTCGAGCGCCTGGAAGAGCGTGACATGCCGCTGGAGCTGGCCCTGCTGCCGGCCATCGAGAGCGCCTACAACCCGATGGCCTACTCCCGCGCGCACGCCGCCGGCATGTGGCAGTTCATCCCGTCCACCGGGCGCCACTTCAACCTGCGCCAGACCAACTTCTACGATGGCCGCCGCGACATCACCGCATCGACCAACGCCGCGCTGGATTACCTGAACCGCCTGCACGACATGTTCAACGGCGACTGGCTGCTGGCCCTGGCTGCCTACAACGCCGGCGAAGGCACCGTCAGCCGCGCCATCGAGCGCAACGAACGCCTTGGCCTGCCCACCGACTACTGGAACCTGCCGCTGCCGCAGGAAACCCGCGACTACGTGCCCAAGCTGCTGGCCCTGTCGCAGGTGGTCAACACCCCGCAAGCCTATGGCGTCAACCTCAACCCGATCGCCAACGAGCCCTACTTCGAAGCCGTCGCCATCAGCGAACGCCTCGACCTGTCGCGGGTCGCCGCCTTCGCCGACATCGACGAGGACGAGCTGATCCAGCTCAACCCGGCGTTCAAGAAACGCATGACCGTGGACGGCCCCAAGCAACTGCTGGTGCCTACCGCCAAAGCGCAGTTGCTGACCGACCGCATGTCCAACCTCAAGCCCGAGGAACTGGTCAGCCTGCAGCCGAACAAGGCCGTGTTCAATGCGGCCCTGGCCGAGGCCAAGGCGCCGGCGGCGCGCAGCTACCGGGTCAAGCGTGGCGATAACCTGGCCAGCATCGCCAAGGCCAACCGGGTGTCGGTCAAGCAGCTGCAGGGCTGGAACAAGATTCGCGGCAACAGCCTCAAGGTCGGCCAGGTACTGGCCCTGCGTGGTGGCAGCGCACCGAGCGCCGCCGCCAACCGGGTAGCCGACTCGAAGCAGCGCTCCACCCAGTACAAGGTGCGCAAGGGCGACTCGTACTACCTGGTGGCCAAGCGCTTCAATGTCGAGATGCAGCACCTCAAGCGCTGGAACCCGCGCAGCGGCCATGCGCTCAAGCCAGGGCAAACGCTGACCGTTTACCTGGCGCGCTGAACCACAACGTCGAAGCCAACGCCCCACCCTGTGGGAGCGGGTTTACCCGCGAAGAAGGCTTTGCGGTGCGTGGCACCGGCTTGGCCGGTGTTCGCGGGTAAACCCGCTCCCACAGGGGACTTCATTTGCTCCAAGGGCGCCCTTTTTCCTGCCAAGACAAGCTGTTACTGTACCCCGACCAAAGCCCAACGCCTTCTGGATCGGATGCCGACTTGATACGTCCCCTCCTGCTGTCCCTCAGCCTGGCCTTGAGCTTCCCCGCCGTCGCGATGGTGAGCGAAAGCCACGGATACGCGCAGTTCGGCACGCTCAAGTACCCGGCCACCTTCACCCACTTCGACTGGGTCAACCCGCGAGCCCCTAAAGGCGGCACCTTGCGGGCCATGGCGTTCGGCACCTTCGACACGCTCAACCCCTATACCTTCAAGGGCTCGAGCCCGGTCACCACGCCCAACTTCCTGCAATACGGCATCAGCGAGCTCAACGAGCCACTGATGGTCGGCACCGGCATGTACGACCCCTCCGGCGACGAGCCCACTTCAAGCTATGGCCTGATTGCCCGCAGCGTCGAGTACAGCGAGGACCGCAGCTGGGTGGTGTTCAACCTGCGCCCCGAGGCCCATTTCCACGACGGCACGCCGATCACCTCGGCCGACGTCGCCTTCAGCTACCGCACCCTGCTCAAGGATGGCCACCCGATCTATCGCACCAACCTGCAGGAAGTGCAGCGCGTCGACATCCTCGGCCCCCTGCGCATTCGCTTCGTCTTCAAGCGCGCCGGCAATCCGTTGCTGATCCTGCGCCTGGGCGAGATGCCGGTGCTGCCCAAGCATTACTGGCAAAAGCGTGATTTCAAGGCCACCACCTTCGAGCCACCGCTGGGCAGCGGCCCGTACCGCATTACCGAAGTGCAGCCTGGCCGGCGCCTGGTGTTCGAGCGGGTGAAGGACTACTGGGGCAAGGACCTGGCGGTCAACCGCGGCAAGTACAACTTCAAGCGCGTCGAATACGAGTTCTACCGCGACGCCACCGTGGCCTTCGAAGCGTTCAAGGCCGGCGAGTTCGACATCTATATCGAGCACCAGGCCAAGAACTGGGCCAACGGCTACAACTTCCCCGCCGTGCGCCGGGGCCAGGTGATCAAGGCGCAGATCCCGCACCAGATCCCCACGCAAACCCAGGGCCTGTTCATGAACAGCCGCCGCGCCACCTTCGGCGACCCTCGGGTACGCCAGGCGCTGGGCCTGATGCTGGACTTCGAGTGGACCAATCGCGCGCTGTTCAGCAGCGCCTACCGCCGCGCCACCAGCTACTACCCCAACAGCGAGTTCGCCGCCAGCGGCCTGCCCACCGGCAAGGAGTGGCTGCTGCTCAAGCCGTTCCGCGACCAACTGCCGGAAAAGCTGTTCACCGAGCCCTACCAGGTCAGCCACACCGATGGCCGTGGCATCAGCCGCCAGACCCTGCGCCAGGCCCTCGATTTGTTCGCCCAGGCCGGCTGGAAGCTCAACGGCCAGCGCCTGGTGGACAGCAAGGGCCAGCAGTTGCGCATGGAACTGCTGCTGGTGAACCCGAACCTCGAACGTATCCTGCAACCTTATGTCGAAAATCTGGCCAGCATCGGCATCGATGCTCGCTTGCGCACCGTCGACCGCGCCCAGTACAAACAACGGCTCGACCAGTTCGATTTCGACATGATCCTGATGACCCTGAACCAGACCCTGAGCCCCGGCCTCGAACAGTGGCTGTACTTCCATTCAAGCCAGGCCGCGACCAAGGGCAGCAAGAACTATGCTGGCGTGAAGGACCCGGTGGTCGACCACCTGCTCGACACCCTGCTCGCCGCCCGCACCCGCGATGACCAGATCGCCGCCGCCCGGGCCCTGGACCGCGTGCTCTCATGGCAGTACTACATGATCCCCAACTGGTACCTGGACAACCATCGCCTGGCCTACCGCAACCGGCTGGCCTTCGTCACCACGCCGCCCTATACCCTCGGGCTGAACAGCTGGTGGATCAAGAAGACTTCGGAGAAAGCCAAATGACCCCGACCCTGCGCCTGGCCTGCAGCCTGCTGCTGGCCTGCCTCACGCTCCCGGCCATGGCCGCCCCGCAACATGCCCTGACCCTGTATGACGAAGCGCCGAAATACCCGGCCAACTTCAAGCACTTCGACTTCGTCAACCCGAATGCGCCCAAGGGCGGCACGTTCCGCCAGTCCAGCTTCGGCGGCTTCGACAGCCTCAACCCGTTCATCAACAAGGGCGTGCCCGCCGACAACGTCGGCAGCATCTACGACACCCTGATGCGCCAGAGCCTGGACGAACCCTTCACCGAGTACGGCCTGGTGGCCGGCAAGATCGAAAAAGCCCCCGACAACAGCTGGGTGCGCTTCTACCTGCGCCCCGAAGCACGCTTCCACGACGGCCACCCAATGCGCGCCGAGGACGTGGTGTTCACCTTCAACGCCCTGATCAAGGACGGCGCGCCGCTGTACCGCCAGTACTACGGCGACGTCGCCGAGGTGGTTGCCGAAGACCCGCTCAAGGTGCTGTTCAAGTTCAAGCACACCAACAACCGCGAGCTGCCGCTGATCCTCGGCCAACTGCCGGTGCTGCCCAAGCACTGGTACGAAAACCGCGACTTCAACCGCGGCAACCTGGAAATCCCCCTGGGCAGCGGCCCCTACAAGGTCGCCGACGTGAAGGCCGGCCGCTCGATCCGCTACGAGCGGGTCCAGGACTACTGGGCCAAGGACCTGCCGATCAACCGCGGCTTCTACAACTTCGACGTGATGACCTTCGACTCTTACCGCGACAACACCGTCGCCCTCGAAGCGCTCAAGGCCGGCCAGTTCGACTACGGCCTGGAAGTCAGCGCGAAGAACTGGGCCACCGCCTACGACGTGCCCGCCGTGCGTGATGGCCGGTTGATCAAGGAAGAGCTGCCCAACGGCACCCCGGTCGGCATGCAAGGCTTTATCTTCAACCTGCGCAAGCCGGTGTTCCAGGATGTGCGGGTGCGCCAGGCGCTGAGCCTGCTGCTGGACTTCGAGTGGACCAACAAGCAGCTGTTCAACGGCGCCTACCTGCGCACCGGCAGCTACTTCGAGAACTCGGACATGGCCGCCCAGGGGCTGCCCTCCCCGGCCGAACTGAAAATCCTCGAGCCGCTGCGCGGCAAAGTCCCCGAACAAGTGTTCAGCGAGGCCTTCCACAACCCCGTCACCGACGGCAGCGGCATGATCCGCGAGCAGCAGCGCCAGGCCTACAAGCTGCTGCAGGAGGCCGGCTGGAAGATCGTCGACGACAAGATGGTCGACAAGGACGGCAAGCCGCTGGTCATCGAGTTCCTGCTGGCCCAGACCCAGTTCGAGCGCGTCCTGCTGCCGTTCAAGCGCAACCTCGCCGACCTCGGCATCGAGCTGAACATCCGCCGCGTCGACGTTTCGCAGTACATCAACCGCCTGCGCTCGCGCGACTACGACATGATCGTCGGCGGCTTCTCGCAATCCAATTCGCCCGGCAACGAGCAGCGCGAGTACTGGTCCAGCGCCGCCGCCGACAACCCCGGCAGCCGCAACTTCATCGGCCTGCGCGACCCGGCCATCGACCAGCTGGTGGAGCAGTTGATCAACGCCGATTCGCGCCAGAGCCTGATCGACCACACCCGCGCCCTCGACCGCGTGTTGCTGTGGGGCTACTACGTGATCCCCAACTGGCACATCAAGACCTGGCGCGTGGCCTACTGGAACCACATCGGCCACCCGCAGGTGCCGCCCAAGTACGACATCGGCATCGACACCTGGTGGATCAAGCCAGGCGTCACCCCCGCCGTGACCGACGCCCCTGCGGATGAGGCCAACTGACATGCTGGCCTATATCCTGCGCCGCCTGCTGCTGATCATCCCCACCCTGTTCGGCATCCTGATCATCAACTTCATCATCGTCCAGGCCGCCCCCGGCGGCCCGGTCGAGCAGATGATCGCCAAGCTCGAAGGCTTCGAAGGCGCCACCAGCCGTATCGCCGGCGGCGGCGCCGAAGTGTCGGTGGCCGGCTCCAACTACCGCGGCGCGCAAGGCCTGGACCCGGCCCTGATCGCCGAGATCGAACGCATGTACGGCTTCGACAAGTCCGCCCCCGAACGGCTGTGGATCATGGTCAAGAACTACGCCCAGCTCGACTTCGGCAACAGTTTCTTCCGCGACGCCAAGGTCATCGACCTGATCATCGAGAAGATGCCCGTATCGATCTCCCTGGGCCTGTGGAGCACGCTGATCATGTACCTGGTGTCGATCCCGCTGGGGATCGCCAAGGCGGTGCGCCACGGCAGCCATTTCGACGTATGGACCAGCTCGGCCATCGTCGTCGGCTACGCCATCCCCGCGTTCCTGTTCGCCATCCTGCTGATCGTGCTGTTCGCCGGCGGCAGCTACTTCGACTGGTTCCCGCTGCGCGGCCTTACCTCCAACAACTTCGACGAGCTGTCCACCACCGGCAAGGTCCTGGACTACTTCTGGCACCTGGTGCTGCCCATCACCGCGCTGGTGATCGGCAACTTCGCCACCATGACCCTGCTGACCAAGAACAGCTTCCTCGACGAGATCAACAAGCAGTACGTGGTCACCGCCAAGGCCAAGGGCCTGAGCCGCACCCGCGTGCTGTACGGCCACGTGTTCCGCAACGCCATGCTGCTGGTGATCGCCGGTTTCCCCTCGGCGTTCATCGGCATCTTCTTCACCGGCTCCCTGTTGATCGAGGTGATCTTCAGCCTCGACGGCCTGGGCCTGATGAGCTTCGAAGCGGCAATCAACCGCGACTACCCGGTGGTGTTCGGCACCCTGTTCATCTTCACCCTGCTGGGGCTGTTGGTGAAGCTGATCGGCGACCTCACCTACACCCTGGTCGATCCGCGTATCGACTTCGCCAGCCGGGAGCACTGACATGGCCCTCTCCCCCCTCAACCGTCGGCGCTTCGAGCGCTTCAAGGCCAACCGCCGCGGCTGGTGGTCGCTGTGGATCTTCCTGGTGCTGTTCGGCCTGAGCCTGGGTGCCGAGCTGATCGCCAACGACAAACCAGTGGCGGTGCGCTACGACGGGCAGTGGTACTTCCCGGCCTTCAAGCGCTACCCCGAGACCACCTTCGGCGGCGAGTTCCCGTTGGAGGCCAACTACAAGAGCCCATACATCCGCGAGCTGCTGGCCAAGAAAGACGCCTTCGTGCTGTGGGCGCCGATCCCGTTCAGCTACCAGAGCATCAACTACGACCTCAAGGTCCCCGCCCCCGCGCCGCCCTCGGCCGACAACCTGCTGGGCACCGACGACCAGGGCCGCGACGTGCTCGCCCGGGTGATCTACGGCTTTCGCATCTCGGTGCTGTTCGCCCTGACCCTGACCCTGGCCAGCTCCGTCGTCGGCGTCATCGCCGGCGCCCTGCAGGGCTTCTACGGCGGCTGGGTCGACCTGGCCGGCCAGCGCTTCCTGGAGATCTGGTCCGGCCTGCCGGTGCTGTACCTGCTGATCATTCTCGCCAGCTTCGTGCAGCCCAACTTCTGGTGGCTGCTGGGCATCATGCTGCTGTTCTCGTGGATGAGCCTGGTGGACGTGGTACGCGCCGAGTTCCTGCGCGGCCGCAACCTCGAGTACGTGCGCGCCGCCCGCGCCCTGGGGATGCGCAACGGCCCGATCATGTACCGGCACATCCTGCCCAACGCCATGATCTCGACCATGACCTTCATGCCGTTCATCCTCACCGGCGCCATCGGCACCCTCACCGCCCTGGACTTCCTCGGCTTCGGCCTGCCCGCCGGCTCCCCGTCGCTGGGCGAACTGGTGGCCCAGGGCAAGTCCAACCTGCAAGCGCCGTGGCTGGGCATCAGCGCCTTCGCCGTGCTGGCGGTGATGCTGAGCCTGCTGGTGTTCATCGGCGAGTCCGCCCGCGATGCCTTCGACCCAAGGAAATGACATGAGCCAAGACACCCTGATCGAAGTGCGCGACCTGGCCGTGGAGTTCGTTACCGGCGACCAGGTCAACCGCGTGGTCGATGGCATCAGCTTCGACATCCGCAAAGGCGAAACCTTGGCCCTGGTGGGCGAGAGCGGTTCGGGCAAGTCCGTCACCGCCCACTCGATCCTGCGCCTGCTGCCCTACCCCCTGGCCCGGCATCCGTCCGGCAGCATCCAGTACGACGGCAAGGACCTGCTGCACCTGGGCGAAAAGCCCATGCAGCGCATCCGCGGCGACCGGATCGCGATGATCTTCCAGGAGCCGATGACCTCGCTGAACCCGCTGCACAGCATCGAAAAACAGATCAACGAAATCCTCCTGCTGCACAAAGGCCTCACCGGCAAGCAAGCCACCGCCCGCACCCTGGAGTTGCTGGAACTGGTCGGCATCCCCGAGCCGCGCAAGCGCTTGAAGGCCCTGCCCCACGAGCTGTCCGGCGGCCAGCGCCAGCGCGTGATGATCGCCATGGCCCTGGCCAATGAACCCGAACTGCTGATTGCCGACGAGCCCACCACGGCGCTCGACGTGACCGTGCAATTGAAGATCCTCGACCTGCTCAAGGAGCTGCAGGCGCGCTTAGGGATGGCCCTGCTGCTGATCAGCCACGACCTCAACCTGGTACGCCGCATCGCCAACCGCGTGTGCGTGATGCAGTGCGGCAAGATCGTCGAGCAGGCCGATTGCGCCACGCTGTTCAGCAAGCCGCAGCACCCGTATACGCAGATGCTGATCAATGCCGAACCCAGTGGCGCGCCGGCAGCGAACGCCGAAGGGGCGCCGTTGCTGGAGGTGAAGGACCTGAAGGTGTGGTTCCCGATCAAGAAGGGGCTGCTGCGCCGCACCGTGGACCATGTGAAGGCCGTGGATGGGGTGAACTTCAGCCTGCCCCAGGGGCAGACGCTGGGGATTGTTGGCGAGAGTGGGTCCGGCAAGTCCACCTTGGGCCTGGCCATCTTGCGGTTGATCGCAAGCCAGGGCGGCATTCGCTTCCACGGGCAGAACCTGGAAGGGTTGAACCAGAAGGAAGTGCGGCCGCTGCGGCGGGAGATGCAGGTGGTGTTCCAGGACCCCTTTGGCAGCCTGAGCCCGCGCATGTGCGTGGCGGATATCGTTGGCGAAGGGTTACGGATTCACAAGATCGGCACGCCGGCCGAGCAGGAAGCGGCGATTGTGGCGGCGTTGGAGGAAGTGGGGCTGGATCCGCGTACGCGGCATCGGTATCCCCATGAGTTCTCTGGCGGGCAGCGGCAGCGGATTGCGATTGCTCGGGCGTTGGTGTTGAAGCCGGCACTGATTTTGCTGGATGAGCCGACGTCCGCGCTGGATCGGACGGTGCAGCGGCAGGTGGTGGAATTACTTCGGAAATTGCAGGTTAAGTACAACCTGACGTATCTGTTTATCAGTCACGACCTAGCGGTGGTGAAAGCGTTGAGTCATCAGTTGATGGTGATCAAGCATGGACAGGTGGTGGAACAGGGGGATGCGCGGGCGATCTTTGATGAGCCCAAGCATGGGTATACGCGGCAGTTGTTGGAGGCGGCGTTTTTGGGCACAACATCGATTGCCTGAAACTGGCCCCTTTCAGGAGCCATGGTCTTGCTCAACGCGCGATCCCTGTGGGAGCGGCTTTAGCCGCGAACACCGGCGTAGCCGGTGCCAGTCACCGCGTCGCTTGCTTCGCGGCTAAAGCCGCTCCCACAGGAATCGCATTTACCGGGCCGCTACCCGTCACGAAAAATCAGATTAAAGCCCTTACTTGTAGTCCATTTCCCAAACATACTCCTGCCGCCTTTTTTCCGTTGCGGTCGCTTTGGCAGCCCCCTAGTCTCGGCGAGTCGCTGAGTTCGGCGATCGACTTTGACGGGTCGCGACGGTATTAAGCCTACGGCTAGCCTTCATGGCGGCTGTACGTGCGGGCACGCTTGCGTGCGCCGGAACTTTGCTTATTCCGCCGGTCTGTCAACCCACGTACAGCTGCCACCCTTCTGTTTGACAGCAGTCAGTTGACCGCCTTTTTAAAGGAATAAGGTCATGTTGAAGATCGTCCCCGATCCACCCCACAACCATCACTCCCTCGAAGACACCCTCGTCCAGGCCACGGAGTACGCCCTGTGCGCTCAGGCTGTGGCGCATCAGGCCATTTCGGTCCAGCAGCCCAAGCCCCACGCGTCGATTCTGATCATGGCGTTGATGCATGAGATCGAGGCGCTGCGGGTGCTGCTCGAATCGGCGTTGATTCAGGTGCAGGTGCCGCAGATGGAGCGCCGGGCGTTCCACTAGGCCGGTAGGCGTGCTTTGCCTGGGCTGCCCTCATCGCCGGCAAGCCGGCTCCCACAGGGATTGGCTTTGCCCTAGCACTGGTGCCGTAACTGTGGCGTTGGGTTGCCAGCGATAGGGTCTGTCCGGGCATCGATCATTTCAGGGAGAGTGAGCAATGAATACAGACGACACCACGCCCCGCACCACTGTGGGCAAGACCAAGTTCTATCAAGGCGAAGGGAAGACCGACCCGCTGTTCTGCATCGAGCCCGGTATCCCCTGCCAACATGCGCGGGACCAAGCCTCGGAGCTGATGGGCTGCGTGCGGGACCTGACCATTACCGGGATCATGGAAGAGAAGCCGCAACTGCTCTGGGCGTCGTATTACCTGAGCGCGCTGGCCAAGGCACTGATGGATGATGCGGAGTTGGGGATGAAGCACTGAGGGGTGGATTGCCTGGACTGGTTTCCATATCGGTTTAGGCCGCAGCACTCCTGTGAGACAGGCACAGCGCCATCCGCGCGCACCGCGATACCGCGTCATGCCAACAAGGCGGACAGCGGTGACCTCACAGGAATGACTGGCCCGAAACAGATGTGGGAGCTGGCTTGCCAGCGATGCGCCGCGCGGGCGGCGCTCGATCTTGAGAGCGCTGCAGAATTCCCGGCAAGCACCTGGTGTGCCCTCACCCAAATCCCCGGACATGCACATGGCGACCATTACCGAATGCTGACTCAACAAAACCAGCGGTGTAATTCCCAGGCGCCTGTCTTGGGGTCGCATGTGGGCCACTAGGTGCTTGGCGGCAGGTTTGCAGCGCCTATGAAATCGAGCGCCGCCCGCGCGGCGCATCGCTGGCAAGCCAGCTCCCACATCTTTTTCGGGCCAGTCATGCCTGTGAGGTCACCGCTGTCCGCCTTGTTGGCATGACGCGGTATCACATGCGCGCGGATGCCGCTGCGCCTGGCTGGTGTCATGCGACATAGCAAAGCATGCCGGTTTCCGCAGGTGCATCTGGTTGCATGGAGGCCAGTTTCGTTTATTGCGATTTTCGAATATTTCGAATATAAAGCGATCTCAGGCTGCCGCACTGTCACGGCACCTCCCCCGAAAGCGCCCTGGAGATGCCCATGACCACCACCGACCTCTCACGCAACGTGCTTCCCGATGACAACGAAATTGCCGTGGCCGTCGAATCAAGCCGTACGCTGGCCGCCTTCCTCTCGACCGCAGCGCACACCCAACGGATCGAGCTGCTCAATGACGCGAATCAGCGCCAGGTCGTGGAGGTCCCCACCTTTGCCCTGCGCCTTTTTGGCGAAATCCTCAGCGAACTGGCACTGGGCAACGCCGTCAAGGTCGTGCCGATCCACGCCGAGCTGACCACTCAGGAAGCAGCCGACCTGCTCAATGTTTCCCGCCCTCATCTGGTAAAGCTGCTGGACGAGGGGTTGATGCCCCACACCAAGACGGGCCGTCACCGCCGGGTCAAATTCGCGGATTTGGTGGCCTACAAGAACAAACGTGATGCCATCAGCCGTACCGCGATGGACGATCTGGCGGCCCAGGCACAGGACTTAAGGATGGGCTACGAATGAAGCACTCCTCGTTCACAGCCCTTTACGACGCCAACGTTCTTTATCCCGCCCCACTGCGTGACTTGCTGATGAACCTTGCACTGACGGGCGCGTACCGGGCCCGCTGGTCAGCCAGGATTCATGACGAGTGGAAGCGCAATCTACTGATCAATCGCCCGGACCTTGAACGAACGCAGCTAGATCGCACGTCGGGCCTTATGGATGAGGCGGTGCCCGACGCGCTGGTCAGCGATTACGAGCCGCTGGTGGGCGGCCTGGATCTGCCGGATGAGGATGACCGCCATGTCCTCGCCGCCGCCATCAAGTGCAACGCCTCGGTGATCGTGACCTTCAATCTCAAGGCCTTTCCCGACACCGCGCTTGGTAGCTTCGATATCGAAGCACTGCATCCCGATGATTTCATTGCCGACCTCTGGGACTTGGACAAGGCCGCGGTGCTTGAAGCGGCCCAGCGGCAGCGCCAGTCATTGAAGAACCCTGCCCTGAGCGTGCAGGCTTATCTGGACAAGCTGCTCCAGCAACAACTGCCCGAGTCGGTAAAACTGCTTTCCGAGTTCAGATTCTTGCTCTGAGCTCAGAGCCCGCCCCGTAGCCTCCAGGGCACCCCAACAAATGTACGGCTACAGTGATCGCTGAGAACAGCACCTGCGAATGGCCCGGGGAGCATGTGTCAGCGCACCGCCCGCTGTAACTTGCGCTGCACCCTGCACGAAAAACCCGTTACTCACGCCCATGCCTTGATGGCGTCTCTACTTGAGGGGCCAGCGAGCCAGCCCTTCCTCTCCATAGGCCTGGATGTCCGGGTCGGCACTGCTCGCCATGTGTTCAAGCACCGCACGGGATTCCGGGGTGCCGATCCGTGCCAGCGCATACGCGCACTTGCGCTGGAACTCCTGCAGGTTGCCCCAGCGCACCAGGCTGGCGAACGGAATGTTCACCGCTTGTGCAATGGCAGGTACCGCCGTCGCATCGCCGAGCAGCCCGAGTTCGAACACGATATCTTCGTGTCGCTCATGGGTTTCCTCCAGCAATAACCGGGTGAGGGTCGACACAGAATCTGGAAGGGGTTCGAGATCCCCCAGGGATTTCGCTGTCGTGGGCTGCGATCCGCTCATTGCGCTTCCTTGTAGATGGACAAAGCTGCCCCGGATTCTACCGTCACTTAAGTGCTGCTACCGCCCAGCGCCGCTGTCATTTCCTGTGCCTGCTCACGCAAAGCCTGGCAAAACGGCTCCACAACCGCCGACGTCGGTCGATGTTCCGGCTGGATCAGCATCACCCGATACGGCACCGAGATACTCAACCGCCGAATCGGCAACCCACCCTGCCCCGCTTCCAGCCCACTCAAAGGGTTGATGATCGCCACCCCCAAACCCTGCCGGACCATGGCGCACACCGAGGCCGCGCTGGTGGTCTCGATCACCGTGCGCCGATTCACCCCGGCGGCGCGAAAGTGCTGGTCGAGTTGCTGGCGGTAGGTGTCGAGGCTGGCCAGGTTGATGAAGTCGACTTCGTCGAAATCGCTCAGCTCGAGAACGGCTTTGGCCTGCAGCGGGTGCCCCTGGGGCAGCACGCAGACCATGTCGGCGCTGAACAGCAACTCGCCCACCGCCCCACGCGGTACCTGCTCGACTTCGGTCAGGCCGAGATCGTGCTGCTGGGCGACCAGCGATTCTTCCAACAGCGGCGACTCCTGGGCGGTGATGCTCACGCTCACGCCCCGGTGTTGCTGATGGAAGCGCTGGCAGGCCCTGGGCAGCAGGGTTTGCGAGAACAGCGGCAGGCAGGTGATGGCCAGCCGGCCTTGCTCGAAGTTGCGGATGGCCTGGGCAAAGCGGTCGATGCGTTCCAGGCCGACGAAGGCGCGCTCCACCTCGTCGATCAGCAGCAGGGCCTGGGCGGTGGGCGCCAGGCGCCCGCCTTCGCGGTCGAACAGGTTCAGGCCGGTGACCTGCTCCATGCGCGCCAGTTCACGGCTTACGGTGGGCTGCGAAGTAAACAGCAGCCGGGCGGCGCCGGTGACGCTGCCGGCGGCCATGATGGCGCGGAACACTTCGATATGGCGGACGGAGAGTTTCATGGTGCGTCCAAAGACCTTTGGATTGAGCAGGGTTCCCTGTGGGAGCTGGCTTGCCAGCGATGCGGTGGTTGGCACCGGCTACGCCGGTGATCGCCGGCAAGCCGGCTCCCACAGGGCTGACTTAACATATCAAATATGAATAGCAGTCATAAAAATAGCTATTTTTTTGAATCAATCAACTGATTCAAGATCGGTGCATCCATTACAAGGAACACCACCATGAGCACCCCTTCCACCCTCCTGGCCGACGCCGTCCGCCAACACGGCTCGCCCCTGTGGGCCTACGACGCGCAAACCATCGGCCAGCGCATCGACCAGCTGCTGCAGCACTTCGACACCGTCCGTTTCGCACAAAAGGCCAACCCCAACCTGCACGTGCTGCGCCTGATCCGCGAACGCGGCCTGGTGCTCGATGCGGTTTCGCTGGGCGAAATGGAACGGGCCTTCGCCGCGGGTGCGCAGGTGAGCGGCGAGCCGGCCGGGGTGGTGCTGACCTGCGACGTGCTGGACCAGCCGACCCTGGCGCGGGTGGTCGAGACCGGTATCGAAGTGAACGCCGGCTCCATCGACATGCTCCGCCAACTGGGCGAACGCTCCCCCGGGCACCGGGTGTGGCTGCGCATCAACCCAGGGTTCGGCCACGGCCACAGCCGCAAGACCAACACCGGCGGTGAAAACAGCAAGCACGGCATCTGGCACGAGCAACTGCCCGAAGCGCTGGCCTGCGTCAAGCAGCACGGCCTGCACCTGGTGGGCGTGCACATGCACATCGGCTCGGGGGTGGATTACCAGCACCTGGAGCAGGTGGCCGGGGCCATGGTCGGGCTGATCGGCCAACTGGGCATGGACATCGAAGCCTTCTCCATCGGCGGCGGGCTGTCCACGCCCTACCGCCAGGACGACCAGCCGGTGGACCTGCAGTGCTATGCCCGCACCTGGGCAGTGGCGCGGGCAGAGATCGAAGCGATGCTCGGCCACCCCGTGCGCATGGAGATCGAACCGGGGCGTTTCCTGGTGGCGGAGTCTGGCTACCTGGTGGCCGAGGTGCGCGCCGTCAAGCAGATGGGCAACAACCACTACATCCTGGTGGACGCCGGCTTCAACGACCTGATGCGCCCGGCGATGTATGGCGCCTATCACCGCATGAGCCTGTTCGATGCCGTGGGGCGGCCGGTGAATCGCCCGCTGCAACCGACCGTGGTGGCCGGGCCGCTGTGCGAGTCCGGGGATGTGTTTACCCAGGACGATCAGGAGCTGACGCCCCAGGTACTGCCGCAAGCCAAGGTCGGTGACCTGCTGGTGATTCACGATGCCGGGGCCTACGGCGCGTCCATGTCGTCGAACTACAACAGCCGGCCGCTGTTGCCGGAGTTCCTGATCGAGCAGGGTCAACTGCGCATGATCCGCCGGCGACAGACTGTGCAGGAGCTGCTGGCATTGGAGCTGGGTGTCTAACACTCAGTAGTGCGATACGCGCTGATGTGAACATCGTGGGAGCGGCTGTCTTGTGGGGTATCTAAAAGCCGACGCGCTTCCTGTGGGAGCGGCGGTTCGCCGCTGCGATTTACCCGCGAAGATGACACCTCGGTGCCTGGCACGGGCTATGCCCGTGTTCGCGGGTAAACCCGCTCCCACAGGAAACGCGCAGCTGTTTGAATGGCGAGCAAGACAGTTACTCCCACGTCCACGCTACGGCTGCGCTGGCGCCACCAACCGATACCCCACCCCCGCCTCGGTAATGATGAACCGTGGCGCCGTGGGGTCATCCCCCAGCTTCTGGCGCAGGTGCCCCACCACGATCCGCAGGTAATGCGTGTCATCGGTATGGGTCGGCCCCCAGATATCCTTAAGCAACTGCTGCTGGGTAATCACCCGCCCCGGGTGCCCGGCCAGCTGCGCCAGCAACGCATATTCCTTGCGTGTCAGCGCCACCTCCAGCCCCTCCAGCGTCACCTTGCGAAAGGCAAAATCCACCACCAGCGGCCCAAAGCTGGCCGTCGAGGTTGCACTGCCCACCTGCGGCGCCTGGCGCAGCAACGCGCGCACCCGGGCGAGGAATTCCTGGATGCCGAACGGCTTGGTCACGTAGTCGTTGGCACCACCATCCAGCGCATCGACCTTCTGCACTTCACTGGCGCGCACCGACAGCACCATCACCGGCACCGTGCTCCATTCGCGCAGCTCGCGCAGCACTTGCTGGCCGTCCATGTCCGGCAGGCCGAGGTCGAGCACCACCAGGTCAGGCTTGCTCAAGGCGGCCTGGGCCAGGCCTTCACTGCCGGTACCGGCTTCGATCACCTTGTAGCCCTGGGACGCCAGGCTGATGCGCAGGAACTTGCGGATCTGCGGTTCGTCGTCGATCACCAGCAGGGTGGCAGCTTGGCTCATGGGGCTTCACTTTCGCTATCGGGTTGGGTGGGCAGCGGCAAGCATAGTGTGATGCAGGTGCCGTGGCCATCGAGGCCCTCGCCAACCAGGATGCGCCCGCCGTGGGCGCCGATCATGCCCTGGCAGATCGCCAGGCCCAGCCCGGTGCCCTGCCCGCCGCGGTCGCCGCGGGCGGCGGTGTAGAACATGTCGAAGATCTTTTCGCGCTCGTCCTCGGGGATGCCGGGGCCCTGGTCGCTGACGGAGAAGCACAGTTGCTCGTCCTGCACCTTCACCTGCAAATCGAGCCGCCCTTGTGGCGGCGAGAAGCGCGCGGCGTTTTCCAGCACGTTCACCAGCGCCTGCTCGATCAGCGCGGCATGCACGAACAGCAGCGGCAGCTCGCCGGGCACATCGGTATGCACGCGCAGCGGCGCCAGCACCACGCGCAGGCGGTTGAGGGCGCTGCCGACAATATCGGCGGGGGCCACCCAGTCGCGGGCGAGCTTGAGGCTGCCATGGCCGAGGCGGGTCATGTCCAGCAGGTTCTGGATATAGCGGTCCAGGCGCTCGGCTTCGTCGCGGGTGCCTTCGAGCAACTCGCGGCGGTCGTCCGGGGGGATGGCGTCGCCCAGCGCCAGCAGGCTGTCTATGCTGCCGCGCATGGACGTGAGCGGGGTACGCAGGTCGTGGGACACCGAGGCGAGCAAGGCGCTGCGCAGTTGCTCGGTTTCGCCGTGCAGGCGCGCGGCCTCCAGTTGCTCGCCCAGGCGGGCGCGGGCCAGGGCCTGGGCCAAGGGCTGCGCCAGGGCCATCAATAGGCGGCGGCGCTGGGCAGCCATGGGTTCGCCATTGCGCGGGCGCACGCCCAGCAGCGCCAGGGGTTGCTCCTCCACCGCCAGCGGCCACCACCACCAACGGCCGTGGGGCAAGGTGTCGCTGCCGAAACCTGCGGCCTGGCCGTGCTGCCAGGCCCATTCGGCGGCAGCGCGTTCATTGTCGGTGAAGGCAGGGGCATCGCCGCTGGCGACTTGCAGCAAGCCGTCGGCGCTGCGTTCGAGCAGGCACACCTGCACGTCCTGCCAGCCGTTCAGGTGCTGGCCGGCGGCGCTGAACACGGCCTGGCGATCGGTGGCCACGGTCAGCCGGCGCGACAGGTCGAGCAACTGGTTGGTCTGCGCCTGGGTTTCGCGCAGGGCCTGCAACTGGCGGCGCTGGCGGGCGGCGAGGTTGCCGGTGAGCGCGGCCATCAACAGGAAGAACACCAGGGTCAGGACGTCTTCTTCGCGCTGGATGCTGAACGAGAAGTTCGGCGGAATGAACAGGAAGTCGTAGGCAAGGAACGACAGCACCGCGCAGGCCAACGCCGGGCCAAGGCTGCTGCGCACCGCCACCAGCAGCACGGCGGCGAGGAACACCAGCGAGATATTGGGCAGCGCCAGCACGCTGGACACCGCCCACGACAGGCCGGCGGCCAGCACCGTGGCCACCAGCGCCAGCAGGTAGTGGCGCCACACCCACACGCGCTTGGCCGCAGCGCTGGCCGGTTGTGGCTGGGCGTCGCGGTCGAGCACGTTGATTTCCAGGCCATGGCTTTCGCGCAGCAGGCGCGCCGCCACGCCGGCACCGAAGAAGCGGCGGCGCAGCAGGTCGCGGGACTGGCCCACCAGCACCAGGCTGGCGCGGCGTTCGGCGGCGTGCTGGATCAGTGTGCGGGCCACCTCCCCTGCCCTGAGCAGCACCACTTCACCGCCCAGCCGTTCGGCCAGTTGCTGGGCGGCCTGCAGGCGATGGCGGGCGGTTTCGTCGCGCAGGCGGCCGTTGTCAACGTGCACCACGCTCCACGGCAAATGGCGGCGTTGCGCAACGCGGCTGGCATGGCGCACCAGGCGTTCGGCCTGGTCGTCGCCGTCGATGCCGACCAGCAGCCGGCCGCGCAGGGCCGGCGCTTCCTGGCCGCGCTGGCGGTAGCCGCTGGCCAGGTCCGCATCCACCTGGGCGGCGGCGGTCTGCATCGCCAGTTCGCGCAGGGCGGTGAGGTTGGTCTGGGAGAAATAGGCGTCGATAGCAGCGCGGGCCTGCTCGGGCACATACACCTTGCCCTCGCGCAGGCGCTCCAGCAGTTCGCGCGGCGGCAGGTCGATCAGCACCAGTTCGAAGGCTTCCTGCAGCACCCAGTCGGGCAGGGTTTCGCGCACCAGCACGCCAGTGATATCGCGAACCTTGTCGTTGAGGCTTTCCAGGTGCTGGACGTTGACCGTGGTGTACACGTCGATGCCGGCGGCCAGCAGCTCCTGCACGTCCTGCCAGCGCTTGGCGTGGCGGCTGCCGGGGGCGTTGCTGTGGGCCAGCTCGTCGACCAGCACCAGCGGGGGCTTGGCCTTGAGCAGGCCATCGAGGTCCATTTCTTCGAGCAGCACGCCACGGTATTCGCTGCGCAGCAAGGGTTGCTGGAGCAGGCCGCCGAGCAGGGCCTCGGTTTCGGCGCGACCGTGGGTTTCGACCACCCCGGCCACCACCTGAACGCCCTGGCGCTGCTGGGCGTGGGCGGCCTGGAGCATGGCGAAGGTCTTGCCGACCCCGGGCGCGGCGCCGAGGAATACCTTGAGTCGGCCCCGGCCTTCGCGGGGCAGGCCGGCCAACAGCGCGTCGGCGCGGGTGGGGTTGCTCATGTTCGATCCTTCACAAATTGCGAATGTGGGCCTGCTGCGCAGGCCTTCGCGGGTAAACCCGCTGCCACAGGGGAGGCGCAGCCTTGAAGCTTGGCGCTATCCCTGTGGGAGCGGGTTTACCCGCGAAAGGCCGCAAAGCGGCCCCTTTGTCAGTGCTGGTTAACAGGTGCCAAACGCTCAAGCGCCTGGTTCAGCGCCAGCACATTGACCACCGGCGGCCCGACCAATGGGCGAAGGGTGGCGTCATTCACCAGCACTTGCAAGCGCTCCACCGGCACCTGCCGCGCCGCCGCCACACGCGGCAGCTGGTAGGCGATGGCTTGCGGCGGCAGGTGCGGGTCCAGGCCGCTGCCGGAGGTGGTCAGCAGCGCCAAGGGCACCGGCCCTTGCTGCGCCTGGTATTGCGCGGCGGCCTCGCCCTTGACCCGCTCGGCCAGTGCCGGGTTGCTCGGCGACAGGTTGCTCGCGCTGCTGGCCACGGTGGCATACGCCCCCGCCGAGGGTCGCGACTGGAACCAGCCATCGCCCTTGAACTCCTGGGCGATCAGCGCCGAGCCGCGCACTTCACCTTTGTCATCACGCACCAGGCAGCCATTGGCCTGGTCGGGGAACGCCACCTGGGCAATCCCGGTCACCGCCAGCGGGTACAAGGCACCGGTGACCACGGTCATCAGCAGGATCAGGCTCAAGGCCGGGCGTACATAAGCAGTCATGTCAGTCTCTCCTTCAAACCAGGTGCAGGGCGTTGAGCAGCAGGTCGATCAGCTTGATCCCGGCGAACGGCACAAGGATCCCGCCCAGGCCATAGATCAGCAGGTTGCGCCGCAGCAGGTGAGCGGCGCTGGCGGCCTGCACCCGCACCCCGCGCAGGGCCAGGGGGATCAGCACGATGATGATCAGCGCGTTGAACACGATGGCCGAGAGGATCGCGCTCTGCGGGCTGGCCAGCTGCATCAGGTTGAGCACGCCCAACTGCGGGTAGATGGCGGCGAACAGCGCCGGCAGGATGGCGAAGTACTTGGCCACGTCGTTGGCAATGGAGAAGGTGGTCAGCGCGCCACGGGTGACCAGCAGCTCCTTGCCCACCTGCACCACGTCCAGCAGCTTGGTCGGGTCGCTGTCGAGGTCGACCATGTTGGCGGCCTCGCGGGCGGCCTGGGTGCCGTCGTTCATGGCCATGCCCACGTCAGCCTGGGCCAGGGCCGGCGCGTCGTTGGCGCCGTCGCCGCACATGGCCACCAGGCGGCCGTCGTTTTGCTCCTGGCGGATGCGCGCCAGCTTCTTCTCCGGGGTAGCTTCGGCGAGCACGTCATCCACGCCGGCCTCGGCGGCAATGGCCGCGGCGGTCAGCGGGTTGTCGCCGGTGACCATCACGGTGCGGATGCCCAGCTTGCGCAGTTCGGCGAAGCGCTCACGGATGCCGGGCTTGACCACGTCCTTGAGGTGGATCACGCCGAGCAGGCGCTTGTCGACGCACACCAGCAGCGGTGTGCCGCCGCTCTGGGCAATGCGCTCCACTTCACGGGCCAGGGGCACCGGCATTTCCAGGCGTTGCATGCCGACGAAGGCCAGCACCGCATCGACGGCGCCCTTGCGGTAGCGATGCTGTTGGAAGTCGATGCCCGACAGGCGCGTCTCGGCGCTGAAGGCGATGGCCTGGTACTGGCTGCTCGCGGGTTCATCGAAGTCATGCAGCTGGCGCAGGTACTCGACGATGGACTTGCCTTCGGCGGTGTCGTCGGCCAGCGAGGCGAGCAAGGCGCCCTCCCCCAGTTCCTTGGCGGTCACGCCCGAGGCGGCATGCAGGGCACTGCAGCGGCGGTTGCCGAAGGTGATGGTGCCGGTCTTGTCGAGCATCAGCGTGTGCACGTCACCGGCCGCCTCCACTGCGCGGCCGGAGCGGGCAATCACGTTCAGGCGCACCAGGCGGTCCATGCCGGCGATGCCGATGGCCGACAGCAGGCCACCGATGGTGGTGGGGATCAGCGTCACCAGCAAGGCGGCGAGGAAGATCAGCGGCAGGCTGCCACCGGCGAAGCGGGCGAACGGCTGCAGGGTCACCACCACGATCAGGAAGATCAGGGTGAGGCCGATCAGCAGGATGTCCAGGGCGATCTCGTTGGGGGTTTTCTGGCGCTTGGCGCCTTCGACCAGGGCGATCATGCGGTCCAGGGTCGATTCGCCAGGGTTGCTGGAGATGCGGATCAGCAGCCAGTCGGAGACCAGCCGGGTGTTGCCGGTGACGGCCGAGCGGTCGCCGCCGGACTCGCGGATCACCGGCGCGGACTCGCCGGTGATGGCGGCCTCGTTGACCGCGGCGATGCCTTCGAGCACCTCGCCGTCACCGGGGATCATCTCGCCGGCCACCACGCGCACCACATCGTCCTTGCGCAGCTGGCTGGCGGCGACGGTCTCAAAGCTGCCGTCGCTCTTGCGCCGCTGCGCGGTCAGGCCCTGGCTGCCGGCCTTGAGGCTGTCGGCGCGGGCCTTGCCACGGCCCTCGGCGAGGGCTTCGGCAAAGTTGGCGAACAGCACGGTGAACCACAGCCATACGCTGATCTGCACCGCCACGCCGGTGCTCACGCCGCTTTCGGGGGCGAAGCACAGCACCGTGGTGAGCAGCGCAGTGAGGGCCACCACCAGCATCACCGGCGAGCGTTTGAGCTGGCGCGGGTCGAGCTTGACGAAGGCCTGCAGCAGCGCCGGGCGCCACAGCGCGGCGAAGCGGGTCTGGTCCTTGGCGCTGCGTTGCGCCTTCACGTCAGGAATGGGCATGTTCATCAATGATTCCTCAGAAACCCAGGCTCAGGTGTTCGGCGATCGGCCCCAGGGCCAAGGTCGGCAGGAAGGTCAGGCCACCGACCAGCAGGATGGTCACCAGCAGCAGCGTGGTGAACAGCGGGCCGTGGGTGGGGAAGCTGTTCAGCCCCTGCGGTGCGCTCTTCTTCGCCGCCAGGCTGCCGGCCAGGGCCAGCACCGGCAGGATGTAGCCGAAGCGGCCGATCAGCATGGCCAGGGCGATCATCACGTTGTGGTAGGGGGTGTTGGCGCCGAAGCCGGCGAAGGCCGAGCCGTTGTTGGCGGTGCCGGAGGTGTAGGCGTACAGCAACTGGCTGAAGCCGTGGGCACCGGGGTTGCTCACCGCGCCGGCCGGGCCTGGCAGGCTGGCGGCGATGGCGCCGAGCACCAGCACGCCGACTGGCATCACCAACAGGGTCGCCACCAGCAGTTGCACTTCACGGGCCTGCAGCTTCTTGCCCAGGTACTCCGGGGTGCGGCCGATCATCAGGCCGGCCAGGAACACCGCGATCAGCACGAACAGCAGCATGCCGTACAGGCCTGCGCCGACGCCGCCGAAGATCACCTCGCCGACCATCATGTTGACCATCGCCACCATGCCGGTCAGCGGGTTGAGGCTGTCGTGCATGGCGTTGACCGAGCCGTTGGAGGCGGCGGTGGTGGTGACCGTCCACAGCACCGAGCCGGTGGTGCCGAAGCGGCTCTCCTTGCCTTCCAGCGGCGCGCTCTGTTGCACCTGGGCACTCTCCAAGGCCGGGTTGGGCTGGTGCTCGGACCACAACGCGGTGCTGCCGCCGATCAGGAACAGCGCCAGCATGCAGGCGATGATCGCGCGGCTTTGACGCAGGTCCTTGACGTAGTGGCCGAAGGTGAACACCAGCGCCACCGGGATCAGGATGATCGACGCCACCTCGAACAGGTTGCTCCAGGCCGTGGGGTTCTCGAATGGGTGCGCCGAGTTGACGCCGAAGAAGCCGCCGCCGTTGGTGCCCAGTTGCTTGATGGCGATCTGGCTGGCGGCCGGGCCGAGCGGGATGGTCTGGTCGGCCCCCTGCAGGGTGACGGCGTGGGCGTAGTCGGCGAAGGTCTGCGGCACGCCCTGCCACACCAGCAGCAGCGCCAGCACGATGCACAGCGGCAGCAGGCCGTAGAGGGTGGCGCGGGTCAGGTCGACCCAGAAGTTACCCAGCGTGGTGGTCGAGCGCCGGGCGATACCACGGCACAGGGCGACCAGCACGGCCAGGCCGGTGGCGGCGCTGACGAAGTTCTGCACGGTCAGGCCGAGCATCTGGCTCAGGTAGCTGACCGAGGCCTCACCGCTGTAGGACTGCCAGTTGGTGTTGGTCATGAAGCTGACCGCTGTGTTGAACGCCAATGACCACTCCTGGCCCGGCAGGTGCTGCGGGTTGAGCGGCAGGCTGCCTTGCAGCAACAGGACGGCGAACAGCAGCCCGAAGCCGGCCAGGTTGAAGGCCAGCAGGGCCAAGGTGTACTGCTTCCAGTTGTGCTCTTGCCCGGCGTTGACCCCAGCCAGGCGATAGCAGCCGCGCTCCACCGGGCCGAGCACCGGCGTCAGCCAGGTGCGCTGGCCTTCCATCACCTTGAAGTAGAAACGCCCAAGCCAGGGTGCCGGTAGCAGCACGATGGCGAAGAACGCCAGCAATAGCAGGTAATCGTAACTGTGCATGGCCGCCCCTTAGCTGCGATCGGCGCGCAGCAGCGCCACCAGCAGGTAAACCGCCAACGCCACTGCCAACAGCAGTGACAGCCCATCGAGCATGTACATGAGCCCATCTCCCTTGATGCGGCATGAGGGCCGCTTTGGGGAAATTGTCCGAGGGAGGGGCGTAAAGGGGCGAGATTGGGGGTGGGGTCAGGGCATAAAGAAGGCGTAAAGA
>NZ_JBOBDM010000031.1:0-72467 GCF_050586605.1 Pseudomonas sp. ES1
AAATCTGGGGGGAGTGGTTTTACCCGCGAAGGGCTGCAAAGCAGCCCCAATAGTGGCGATGAAACGTTATCTGACTGGCATTAGCCCGCAGGCCGCCTCAGCATTCCTGCACAGTCTGCACTCAGACCAGGCCTTTGGGGCTCGGGCCGAAGCGGTTGTTGCCAGGGGTGCCGTCCTTGAACAGGAATACCAAGCCAGCGATCGGCACCAGCAGCCACCAGCCGCTGTGATTGCTGTCGTGCATTCGGCGCACAGCAACGGCAATGCCCGGGATCATGACCGCCAGGGTGTACACCAGGCTCAGCAGCGGTTTGGTGCCGAGCACGTTATCGAGGTAGCCGACGGCGATCGTGATCAGCAAGTTGAACAGCACGAACATCCAGTATTCCTTGCGGCGTGCACGGCCTTTGAACACTGCGTACTTCTTCAGGACTTCGAGGTAGGGAATGCCGTTGCTCACTCCGACGCTACCTGCGAAGCCACCGTTGGTGGCCGTGGCGGCTTGGGTTGCGCCGCAGCCTGGGCAGCTCAAGGCCGATTGATGGATCTGTTTGGCGCAGCCTCGGCAGAACACCATGCTCATTTGTTTTCCCTCACATTTGGATTAGCTTGCGGATTTCAGGCCGACCAGGCGCAGCAGCCAGATGCTTGCCGTGACAACGCCGGCGCTCGCCAAGCCGTTGCCGGGTTTGTTCTGGTTGATGCCGAAGACACCGAGGGCATGGCACACAGAATGCCAAGCATCAGGGAAACGATACCCATCCACGGCGATTCGCCGCGGTCAGGTCTCGTGGAGGACGTTGCGTGCTGTGGAGCACTGCATTGGGGGCAGGCAGGTGCCGTTTTGTGCAACTGCCTGGCACAGCTGCGGCAATAACCATTGCCATCGCAAATCCTTTTGTGGCGTTCGCCGAACGCATCCCTGTTCGCATACCGTGTCGCCCGTCCGGGCGGCCGGCGCAGAGGTTACTATATATTTCATAAGTGGCGAAATAGTGGCGTCAATAAATTCGCGTCCCGCCCTGCAGCAACGAAAAAGGCGCCCGCAGGCGCCTTCCGGTTCCAACCCCGAGGCTCAGAGCTTCGGCATCTGCCCGATCCGCGCCACCATCTCGCTGACGATCTGCAAATCGAGCATGAACTGCTCCACGGTCTTGAACTCGTTGTCGTTGTGTCCGGTGTACTTCACGTCCGGCATGGCCAGGCCGAACTGCACGCCGTTGGGCAGGTCATGCACCGAGGTGGCGCCGGCAGAGGTGCCGAACTCGTGCTTCATGCCCAGGTTCTCGCTGGCCACCGCAAGCAGGGCCTTGACCCATTCGCCCTGCGGGTTGCGGTACATCGGCTCGTCCAGGCTGTAGTCGAACGCCACAGCGGTCTTGCTCTTGGCAGTCCAGCTGTCGAGTTTGCCGGAGATCTCGCCCTTGAGCGTGTCCAGCGACTTGCCTTTGGGGATGCGCAGGTTCACCGCCAGCTTCAGCGCCTTGTCATCCAGGCCGACGAAGGTCAGCGAGGTGGTCAGCGGGCCCATGAACGCATCCTTGAAGCCCACGCCGAGCTTGTTGCCCAGGTAGTCCAGGCCCCAGTTGTCGGCGGCGTAGCGGGCGGCGTCGGTGATGTGGTTGTGCTTGAGCGGCACTTCTTTGCCCAGGCCATTGAGGAACACCAGCATGCGCGCCACCGGGTTGACCCCCGACTCGGGCTCGGAGGAGTGCGCCGACACGCCGGTCACGGTCAGCAGCACCTGCTTGCCCTCGACCTTGGCGTCGATGCTGAAGTTGCCACCGTTATGTTTGACGAAAGCAGCACCGGCCTTGTTCAGGGCCTTGGCCAAGTCGGCCGGCTTGTCGCTGAGCAGGGTCGCCACCGAGTTGCCGGGGATCTGGTTGGTGGCCAGGCCACCGGTCAGGTTCACCACCTCGGCGCCCTTGCCGCTGCCGGCGCGCTTGGCGAAGGTGGCCATGACCGTGCCGTAGCCTTTCTCGGCGATCACCACCGGGTAGCCGCCGTCCAGCGCCAGGTTGTAGTCGGGCGTGGCGTTGCGCTCGAAGTAGTAGGGGATGGCGTCGCCGGTGGTTTCCTCGGTGGTGTCCACCAGCAGCTTGAACTGGCGGGCCAGCGGCAGCTTCTCATCCTTGGCCACTTTCAGCGCATAGAGCGCGACGACGATGCCGTTCTTGTCGTCCTCGGTGCCGCGGCCGTACATGCGGTCGCCCACCAGGGTGACCTTGAACGGGTCGAGCTGGGTGCCGTCGGCCAGCTTCCAGTTGGCCGGGGTTACCGGCACCACGTCGGCGTGGGCGTGGATGCCGATGACTTCCTTGCCTTCGCCGAGGGAGATCTCGTAGACACGGTTGTCGATGTTGCGGAAGGTCAGGCCGAAGCCCTCGGCCAGGGCCTTGATCTTGTCGGCGATCTTGAGGAACTCCGGGTTCTCGTGCTGCTCCACGCCCTCTTTGCGATAGGTCGGGATTTCCACCAGCTCGCGCAGGGTTTCGGTAGCGGCCTTGCCGTACTTGATGCGCGTGTACAGGCCCAGCAGGCGGTTGATCTCGTCCTGTTGTTCGGCTGCCAGCGGCTTGCCGGCCAGGTACTGCTTGAGGGTTTCGTCGAGCTTGTCGGCCTTGGCCAGCTCACTGCCGGCCAGCTTGCCGAGGAATTGCTTGAAGTCGGCCGGGTCGCTGCCGTCGTAGGCCTTGATGATGGCGGCGGACTGTTGCTGGGACAGATTGGCCTGGGCCGGGATCGAGAACATGGCCACGCTGGCCAGCAGCAGCGACGCGGCGGAGAGCTTGGTAAATGGCATGGTCGTGCGCATTCCTTTGCAAGTGGGGGAAGTGTGTCCGTTTACGCAAACGGAAGATGCCCACGCTAACACCAATGACTGCCTGCGGGGGAGAGGTGGCAATGTGCACTCAGTCGCAAATCAGCAGGCACAAAAAAGCCCCGCCGGTGTGAACCGGGCGGGGCTTTCTGGGCGCTGTCAGCGATACAGGGGGTGCCGCTGACAGCGTGAAATTCATGGCGCACTCGGCGGGATTCGAACCCACGACCCCTGCCTTCGGAGGGCAGTACTCTATCCAGCTGAGCTACGAGTGCAACGGGCCGCATGATACCCATCTGTGCAGGTGGCGTCCATCGCCTTGATATGAGGGTGTTTTTCCAGGGAGCCCGATCGCGGGGCAAGCCCGCTCCCACGCAGGGAAGCTGATCTATCCATATGCAATCTTGGTATTTCTCACGGCGCTGTTATGCCCGCTATCTTCTGGTCACAACTTGTTATAACAAGTCAGCCGACAGAGAAGACCATGGCCGAACTGCTCCCGCTTTCTCCCGTACCGCTCTACACCCAGCTCAAGGAACTGCTGCGCGAGCGCATCCTCGACGGCAGCTACCCACCGCACAGTCGCATGCCCTCGGAAAGCGAGCTGGGCAAGGCCTTCGACGTCAGCCGCATCACCGTGCGCCAGGCCCTGGGTGACCTGCAGAAGGAAGGGCTGATCTTCAAGATCCATGGCAAGGGCACTTTTGTCGCCAAGCCCAAGGCGTTCCAGAACGTCAGCACCCTGCAGGGCCTGGCCGAGTCGATGACCCAGATGGGCTACGAAGTGCTCAACCGCCTGCGCAGTTTCCGCCATGTCCCGGCCAGTGCGCTGGTGGCGCAGCGGCTGCAGGTCGAGGAGGGCAGCCTGGTCACCGAGATCCGTCGGGTGCGCCTGATCAACCGCGAGCCGGTGTCGCTGGAAATCACCTGGCTGCCGCACAACGTCGGCGAGAAGCTGGAGAAGGCCGACCTGGTCACCCGCGACATCTTCCTGCTGCTGGAGAACGACTGCGGCCTCGCCCTCGGCCATGCCGACCTGGCCATCGACGCAGTGCTCGCCGACAGCGACCTGACCCAGGCGCTGGACGTGGAAGAGGGCGCGCCGATCATGCGTATCGAACGCCTCACCCACACCGCCGACGGCGCCCCGCTGGACTTCGAACACCTCTATTACCGTGGCGATGCGTTCCAGTACCGCCTGCGTATCGACCGCCAGAAGGGGGGCAAGGCATGAGCATCCAGACCCAGGACTACGACATCGTCGTCATCGGTGGCGGCACCGCCGGGCCCATGGCTGCGATCAAGGCCAAGGAGCAGGACAAGACCCTGCGCGTGCTGTTGCTGGACAAGGCCAACGTCAAGCGCAGCGGCGCCATCAGCATGGGCATGGACGGCCTGAACAACGCCATCATCCCCGGCCATGCCACGCCCGAGCAGTACACCAAGGAAATCACCGTCGCCAATGACGGCATCGTCAACCAGGCTGCGGTGCATGCCTACGCCACCAAGAGCTTCGAGACCATCGAGCAGCTCGACCGCTGGGGCGTGAAGTTCGAGAAGGACGAAACCGGCGACTACGCAGTGAAGAAGGTCCACCACATGGGCGCTTATGTGCTGCCGATGCCCGAGGGCCACGACATCAAGAAGGTGCTGTACCGCCAGCTCAAGCGCGCCCGGGTGGAAATCAGCAACCGCATGGTGTGCACCCGCGTGCTGCTCGATGCGGCCGGCGCCGCAGCCGGGGTGCTCGGTTTCGACTGCCGCAGCGGCGAGTTCCGGGTGATCCGCGCCAAGGCGGTGGTGCTCGCCTGCGGCGCCGCCGGGCGCCTGGGCTTGCCGTCGTCGGGCTACCTGATGGGCACCTACGAAAACCCCACCAATGCCGGTGACGGCTATGCCATGGCCTACCACGCAGGCGCCGAACTGGCCAACCTGGAATGTTTCCAGATCAACCCGTTGATCAAGGACTACAACGGCCCGGCCTGCGCCTACGTCACCGGCCCCTTGGGCGGCTACACCGCCAACAGCAAGGGCGAGCGCTTCATCGAGTGCGACTACTGGAGCGGGCAGATGATGTGGGAGTTCCACCAGGAACTCGAAGGCGGCAACGGCCCGGTGTTTCTCAAGCTCGACCACCTGGCCGAGGAGACCATCCAGAACATCGAGGAGATCCTGCACAGCAACGAACGCCCCAGCCGTGGCCAGTTCCACGCCGGGCGCGGCACCGACTACCGCCAGCACATGGTCGAGATGCATATCTCCGAGATCGGCTTCTGCTCCGGGCATTCGGCCTCGGGGGTGTGGGTCAACGAAAAGGCCGAGACCAGCGTCAAGGGCCTGTACGCCGCCGGCGACATGGCCGCGGTACCGCACAACTACATGCTCGGCGCTTTTACCTATGGCTGGTTTGCCGGGGTGAATGCCGCGCAGTACGTGGCCGGGCGTGAATTCGCCGAGGTCGACACGCAACAGGTCGAACGCGAGCAGGCGCGGGTGTTCGCACCCTTGCAGCGTGAGCACGGCCTGCCGCCGGCCCAGGTCGAGTACAAGTTGCGACGCATGGTCAACGACTACCTGCAGCCGCCCAAGGTGACCAAGAAGATGGAAATCGGCCTGGCGCGCTTCGCCGAAATCGAACGCGACCTTGAGCAGATGAAGGCCAACAACCCCCATGAGCTGATGCGTGCCATGGAAGTTTCGGTGATCCGCGACTGCGCCGAGATGGCTGCGCGGGCCTCGCTATTCCGCAAGGAGAGCCGCTGGGGGCTGTACCACCACCGGGTCGATTTCCCCGAGCGCAATGATGGCGAGTGGTTCGTGCATTGCCATCTGAAGAAGGGCGAGGACGGCGAGATGACCAGCTTCAAGAAAGCGGTGGAGCCGTACCTGATCCCGCTGGATGCCGAGGAACAGACCGCGTACGACCGGCTGCGGGTGAAAGCCGATGCCGCATAGGCAACACCGAACCCTGTGGGAGCGGGTTCACCCGCGAACACCGGCAAAGCCGGTGCCATGCACCGTGTTGGGTTCTTCGCGGGTAAACCCGCTCCCACAGTGACTTGTGCAAGCCTCTAGATAAAGGGTGCCCAAGAAGGCCCCAAGGACCCCGTGAAAATGGCCTACCAACCCCAGGAAATCTTCTTTCGCAGCAGCGCTCCGGTGACCATCGACGAAGACAAATGCATCGCCGAAAAAGGCTGCACGGTCTGCGTCGAGGTCTGCCCCATGGACCTTCTGGCCATCAACCCGGCCACGCAGAAGGCCTACATGGCCTTCGACGAATGCTGGTACTGCATGCCCTGCGAGAAGGACTGCCCTCCCGGCGCGGTGAAGGTCGATATCCCGTACCTGCTGCGCTGAACCCGAACCACCCGCCATCCGGCCGAACCACCGGACGCCCACCTGCAATGCCCCTCGTTTCCCACCACCCATGCCGGGCGGCGGAGACGACACCAATACCTAAAACGATTCGAGGGGAACACCCATGCGCCTTGTAGCAACCGTGGCCGGCCTTGCGCTGGCAATCACCGGCCTGAACGCCAACGCCGAAACCATCCGTATCGCCATCGGCACCCAGGACACCACCATCAACTGCGCTACCGGCGGCCTGTTGATCCGCGAGCTGGGCCTGCTCGACAAATACCTGCCCCATGACGGCAAGTACAAGGACGCCCAGTACCAGGTCGAGTGGAAGAACTTCACCAGTGGCGCGCCGCTGACCAACGAGATGGTCGCCGGCAAGCTCGACTTCGGCGCCATGGCCGATTTCCCCGGCTCGTTCAACGGCGTCGCCCACCTCGATGCCGGCAAGCGCAGCCTGTTCATCAGCGTGCTGTCCGGCAGCGTGCACGGCAGCGGCAACGGCATCGTGGTGCCGGCCGCCTCCAGCGTGCAGTCGCTGGCCGAACTCAAGGGCAAGACCATCTCCGTGCCGTTCGCCTCCACCGCCCACGGTATGCTGCTGCGCGCGGTCGCCGCCCAAGGCTGGGACCCGCAGAAGGACGTGAAGATCATCGCCCAGGCCCCGGAGATCGCCGGTTCCGCCCTGCGCAGCAACCGCATCGAGGCCCACGCCGACTTCGTGCCCTTCGCCGAGCTGTTCCCCAACCGCGGCTTTGCCCGCAAGATCTACGACGGCGCCCAGGCCAACGCGCCGACCTTCCATGGCGCGCTGGTGGACGCCGACTACGCGAAAAAGTACCCGGAAGTGGTCACCGCCTACCTGCGCGCCAGCCTCGAAGCCGACCGCCTGCTCGCCGCCGAGCCCGAGAAGTACAGCGAGCTGATCGAAAAGGTCACCGGCATCGAAGCCGAGGTGAACTACCTGTTCCACGGCCCGCTCGGCCTGCAGACCCGCGACCTCACCTGGAAGCCTGAGTACCGCCAGGCCGTGGCCACCTCCATCGACACCCTCAAGCTGCTGAAGAAGACCGACCGCGGTCTGGACACCGCGCAGTTCATCGACGACCAGTACATCCGCAGCGCCTACAAGCAGGCCGGGCAGGACTACGACAAGGCGCTGAAAAACTACGACCCGCTGCCACTCAAGGCCGTTGATGCCACGACCGGCAAAGCCATCACCGACTTCAGCCGCCTGGCGCAGATCTGGGTGCGCGGCGAGGACAAAGTGCGCCACTACGCTTCCCCGGAGGCCGCGCTCACCGCCCTGGCCCAGCTGGAGCAGGAGGGCAAGGACATCCGCGCGATCTACGCCCAGGCCGCCGACAGCGGCATCAAGCTGCTGGCCAACCAGGCCTGGTTCGTGCGCAACGGCCAGGGCCAACTGGCGGCCTTCCTGCTCAAGGACCAGGCCGAGCAGTACGCCAAGGCCCATGGCGGCGAGGCGCTGGACTTCGTCCATGCCAACCAGAAGCTGCTCGCCCAGCGCTGACCGGGAGCCGCCGCCATGACCCGTGACCTTGCGCGCTGGCCCCTGCGCCTGGCTTCGCTGCTGGCCTGCCTGCTGTTCTGGCAGCTGGCCGCGAGCCACAAGCTGAACCTGCTGCTGTTCACCTTCACCTACGTGCCCACCCCCGGCGCGGTGCTCGACGCCGCCTGGCAACTGCTGGCCTCCAACACCTTGCTGGCGCACCTGGGCAGCAGCCTGGCGCGGGTGTTCGCCGGCTACGGCGTGGCGGCGCTGCTGGGGGTGAGCCTGGGCCTGTTGATCGGCCGCTCGAAGTGGCTGGAGGATACGCTGATGCCGCCGCTGGAAGTGCTGCGGCCGATCCCGGCGGTGGCCTGGATCCCGCTGGCGATCCTGATGTTCCCCTCATCGGAGCTGTCGATGGTGTTCATCACCTTCACCGGTGCGCTGTTCCCGATCCTGCTCAACACCGTGCACGGCGTCGAGGCGATCGACCCGCGCCTGGTGGCCTCGGCGCGCAGCCTCGGCGCCGGACGCTGGGCGATCCTGCGCGAAGTGGTGCTGCCGGGCGCGCTGCCGAGCATCGTCACGGGGCTGGCCATCGGCATGGGCACCTCGTGGTTCTGCCTGGTGACCGCCGAGATGATCGCCGGGCAGTTCGGTATCGGTTACTACACCTGGGAGTCCTACACCTTGCAGAACTACCCCGACATCATCGTCGGCATGCTGCTGATCGGCGTGCTGGGCATGGGCAGCAGTGCGCTGGTCAAGCGCCTTGGCGCGCTGGCCACGCCGTGGATACGGAGGAGCGCCTGATGAGCAGTCATCAACAGCTGCCCGGGCGTATCGAAGCGCAGGGTTTGTCGATTCGCCTGGGCCATGGGCGTGACGCGTTCGAGGCGGTGCAGGCGCTGGACTTTGCCATCGCCCCGGGCGAGTTCGTGTGCATCCTCGGGCCGTCCGGCTGCGGCAAGTCCACGTTGCTCGGCGCGTTGGCCGGGCACCTTACCCCGGCCGGCGGCCAATTGCGGGTGGATGGGCAAGCGGTCGATGGCCCTTCGCCGCAACGGGGCATGGTGTTCCAGCATCACACCCTGCTGCCGTGGCGCAGCGTGCTCGACAACGTGGCCTTCGGCTTGAAGATGCAGGGGCAGGGCAAGGCCGAGCGCCAGCACCAGGCCGCCGAGATGCTGCAACTGGTCGGCCTGGGTGACTTCGCCCAACGCTGGCCCAGCCAGTTGTCCGGTGGCATGCAGCAGCGCGCCGAGATCGCCAGGGTGCTGATCAACCGCCCGCGCCTGTTGTTGATGGACGAACCCTTTGGCGCCCTCGATGCGCAGACCCGTGCGCGCATGCAGGAACTGCTGCTGGATATCTGGGCGCGCATCCGCACCACGGTGGTGTTCGTCACCCATGACATCGACGAGGCGCTGTTCCTGGCCGACCGCATCCTGGTGATGAGCCCCCGGCCTGGGCGCTTTATCGAAGACCTGCGGCTGGACTTCGCCCGCCCGCGGCGCGCGAGCCTGCTGACCAGCCCCGAATTCACCCACCTCAAACGCCATTGCCTGGCGCTGCTGCGCCATGAAGAAGGCCGCGAACTGCCGCGCCTGACACCGTTGGGCCTGCCCGACACCGACCATCCTCCGCTGCGGATTGCGCTATGACTGAACGAACCACGGACAACCCCGAGATCATCGACCTGCTGCCACGTCTGAACGACCTGGATGCCGGCGTGCGGCGCATCGCCCTGATCGAACTGGCCGACCTGGAAGACCCGGACGGCCTGCCCTGGCTCACCGATGCGCTGTTGGTCGACGCCAATGCTGAGGTGCGCGCCGAAGCCGCGCGCCTGCTCGAAGCCTGGGAGACGCCGGAAGTGGTGCAGGGCCTGTGCGCCGCACTGGCCGACCCCGCCGAGCCGGTACGCCTGGCGGCTGCCCAGAGCCTGAGCGAGCTCAAGACCCAGGAGGCCGGGCAACTGATCCTGCCCTGGGCCACCCATGCCGATGCGTTCGTGCGGGCCAGCGCCCTGCGCGCCCTGCGCGAGCTGCGCCTGGAGGACGCCGCGGTGCCTGCGTTGCAGGCGTTGGCGGATGTGGATGCCGGCGTGCGCCGCGAAGCGGTGGGCATCCTGGGCTGGCTCAAGCATGCGCCGGCCTTGCCCGCGCTGGCGCAGCTGGCAGCCAACGAGCCGGATACCGAAGTGCGCCGCGCCGCCATTGGCGCGTTGGGCCTGGCCCGCGATGCCCGTGTGCTGCCGGCGCTGATCGGCGCCTTGGCCGATGAGGCCTGGCAGGTGCGTGAAGAGGCGGCGACCACCCTGGGCAAAGTCGGCCAGGCCGAAGCGGGCCAGGCCTTGATCGCAGCGCTGGCCGACAGTTACTGGCAGGTGCGCTTGCGCGCGGCGCGGGCCTTGGGCCGGTTGCGCCATGTGGCAGCGCTGGATGGGCTGGCGCAGTTGCTTGGCCATGGCATCGCCAACTTGCGCAAGGAGGCGGCGCTGGCGCTGGGTGAGCTGGGTGAAGCCCGGGCTTTGCCGGCGTTGCAGGCGGCCGAGGCCGACAGCGATCCGGAAGTGCGCAAGGCGGTGCGCATCGCCCTGGCGCAGTTGCAGGGGGCGGTGTGATGGACGCGCCCAGCGCCTTGCGCAACCGCCGCGAGCGCGGTGAGCTGCTGGTGCAGTGGGGCGAGGTCGAGCAGGTGATCAGCCACGCCCGGCTGCGCGGTGCCTGCCCCTGCTCACAGTGCCGGGCGGCGCGGCTGAAGGGGGCGATTTCGCTGGTGGGCGAGGATGTCCGCGTGGCGCGGATCGAGGCCCAGGGGTATGGGGTGCAGCTGGTGTTCAGCGATGGGCATGAGCGGGGGATTTATCCTTGGGCCTATCTTCGCGAACTGGGCTGAAATCAATCGCGGGGCAAGCCCGCTCCCACGCTGTGGACTGCCCCCAAGACAATCCAATCCTTGGGGGCAGTCCAGTTCGTGGGAGCGGGCTTGCCCCGCGATAGGGCCGGTACAGGCTTAAAGAGCAATCAACTCCGGCCGCAACCCTTCCGCCCTTTGCACCACCGGCCGCAGATACCCGCCATCCCCGGTAATCTGGTGCAGCACCTTCTCGCGCAAGCCATGCAGCGCCACCCCGGTGCGTTGGCGCGGGTGTGGCAGCCCAATCTCCACCACCGCCTTGATCCGCCCCGGCCGCGGTTCCAGCACCACCACCCGGTCGGCCAGGTAGGTCGCCTCTTCGGCATCGTGGGTCACCAGCAGAATGGTCACCCCCGAGCGCTCACGAATCGCCAGCAGCTCGTCCTGCAACTGCTGGCGGGTCAATGCATCCAGGGCGCCGAACGGCTCGTCGAGCAGCAGGATGCGCGGGCTGGCCACCAGCCCCCGGGCGATCGCCACGCGCTGGGCCATGCCACCGGAGAGCTGGTGCGGGTAGGCCGATTCGAAACCGACCAGCCCCACCAGTTGCACGAACTCATGCACCCGGCGGGCGCGCTCGCCCTGGGTGAGCTTGTCGTTGACCAGCCCAAGGGCGATGTTCTGCTCCACCGTCAGCCAGGGGAACAGCCGGTGCTCCTGGAACACGATGCCGCGCTCGCCGCCGATGCCGCTGACCACCTGGCCATCGACGCGGATCTTGCCGCTGTAGTCGTTGTCCAGGCCCACCAGCAGGCGCAGCAGGGTGGACTTGCCGCAGCCCGACGAACCGACGATGGCGATGAATTCGCCCTGCTCGATCGACAGGTCGAAGTCGCGAATGGCTTCGAACGGCTGGCCGTCCACGCTGAAGGTCTTGCCGACTTTTTCGAAGCTGACCAGCGGCGGTGTGGCGTCAGCTTGATTGGCCGCGTGCAGGGCCGGGGTGATGAAGGCGTTCATGCGGATCTCCAGCGCGTGGCGCGCGATTCGAGGCGTTGGCCAAGGTGGCCGAGCAGGGCGCCGACCAGGCCGATCAGGACCATGGCGGCCATCACCTGGTCCATGCGGAACAACTGTTGGGCGCCGATCATCAGGCTGGCGATGCCGCCGTCCGAGGGCATGAAGTATTCGGCGCCGATGGTGCCCAGCCAGGCGTAGATCAGCGACAGGCGCAGGCCGGCGAAGATCGCCGGCGCAGCGCCCGGCAGCACCAGCAGGCGCAGGCGTTGCGCCAGGCCCAGGCGCAGCGCCTGGGCCGCCTCGCCCAGTTGCGGCGACAGGCTGGCGATGCCGCGCTGGGTGGCGATCAGCAGCGGGAAGAACGCAGCCAGGGCGACGAACACCAGCTTGGCGCCCTCCCCCAGGCCGAACCAGGCAGTGAGCAAGGGTACCCAGGCAAACAGCGCCACCTGGCGCAGCGCCGACAGGCTCGGGCCGAGCAGGCGCTCGCTGCGTTGCGACAAGCCCAGCAGCAGCCCCAGGGCAAAGCCCGCGCCGCCACCGAGCAGCAACCCGGCCAGGGTGCGTTGCAGGCTCAGGCGCAAGGCTTCGCTCAGCGAGCCATCCAGCAGCCCGGCAGACAGGCTGCGCAGTACATCCAGTGGTGAGGCGAGGATGTTGGCGTCTACCCAGCCAAAACTGTTGGCGCACTGCCACAGGGCCAGCAGCGCTGCCGGCAGCAACAGGCTCTGCCAGCCCTTGGCCACGGCGCCACGCGGCTGCTCGCCGGTGGCCGGTTGCGGCCAGTACAGCAGGCTGCGCTCCAGGCGCGAGAAGCCACGGTCCATCACCGCGCCGACCAGGCCGATCAGCAGGATGCAGAGGAACACCAGGTCGAGCATGAACAGCTGGCGCCCCCAGACCATCAGGTAGCCGATACCTTCGCTGGAGGCCAGCAGCTCGACCGCCAGCAGCGACGTCCAGCCGGTGGCCAGGGCCAGGCGTACCCCGGCGAGGAAGGCGGGCAGGGCAGCTGGCAGCAGCAGGCGCAGGAACAACAGGTGGGCTGGCAGGCGCAAGGTGGCGGCGGCTTCGCGCAGCTTGGGTTGGGCGTCGCGCACACCGACCAAGGTGTGCAGGGTGACCGGTACCACCACCGCCTTGACCAGCACCACCAGCTTGAGCACTTCGCCAATGCCGAAGAACAGCATGAACAGCGGGATCCAGGCCAGCGTGGGGATTTGCGCCAGGGCCACGAAGGTCGGCAGCACCAGTGTCTGCGCCCGCCGCGAAGCCCCCAGCCAGGTGCCCAGCACCAGGCCACTGGCGATGCCCGCCAGCAACCCCCACAGCAGGCGTTGCAAGCTTATCCACAGGTGGCTCCACAGCTCTCCGGAGCCAAACTCCAGGGCGCTCTGCCAGACCAGCGACGGCGCCGGCAGGATCTGCTCGCTCATCCAGTGCTCGCGGCTGGCCACCAGCCACAACGTCGCCAGCAGCACCGGCACGACCCAAGGCAGCGCGGCATGGCCGTAGGCGCGGCCTTGCGCCGCGAACGGGCCGCGCAGCGGCCCCAGAAGCCATCTGGGCTTGCTCAAAACTCCGCTCATCCGGCCATCTCCCAAACCGTTCCTTGTTTATTCATTTATGGAATTAAAAATTCACATAAATAACATTCAAGAGATAAGAGCATGCGCCTCCTGCATCGGGAAGCCCCAATCCGTTGCGTTTTCCTCATATTTTCCATGCGCCGTCTGCAAGCCGCCCCAAGACCCGCATGGCCGCTGATTTATGCCTTCTGGTTACTGAAGAATGACGTATTGATCTTTGTAGGTTCTAACCCGACCTGCCTAGCTTCTGGCCAAAGCGCCGGCCATCGCCGGTGGCAGCTTGCCAAGGAGCCTTGCCATGAAAACCCCTTTTCGCCACCTGCTCACCCCGCTGCTCGCCGGCTTGCTCAGCGCCTTGCCGCTGGCGGCGCTGGCCGCGCAGCCCGACGTGATCCGGATTGCCGTGCCCGACCTCAGCGCCGGCAGCAAGCCCAGCGCCGGTGGCGTGGTCGATGTATTGCGTGACCAGCAGTTGCTGGAAAAAGAGTTTGCCAAGGACGGCATCCGTATCGACTGGCGCTTCTTCAAGGGCGCCGGCCCCGTGGTCAACGAGGCGTTGGCCAACGGCCAGGCCGACTTCGCCTACCTGGGTGACCTGGCCGCCATCATCGGCAAGGCCAACGGCCTGGACACCCGCGTGCTGTCGGCCGGGGTGCGCGGGGTCAAGAGCTACCTCGGCGTGGTGCCGGGCTCAGGCATCCACAGTCTGGCAGACCTCAAGGGCAAGCGCGTGGCGGTGTTCCGCGGTACCGCCAACCAGCTGTCGTTCGCCAGCGCCCTGGCCAGCCAGGGGCTGTCCGAGCGTGAGCTGAAAGTCATCAACCTGGACTTCAACGCCGCCAACGCCGCGCTGGCGGCCAAGCAGATCGACGCTACCTGGGGGCTGTCCAACCTGTTGTCGTTGCGTGAGCGCGGCCTGGTCGAGCTGCCGGTCAACTCCCGCGACCTCAAGGGCGCCGGCAGCACCCAGGCGGTGCTGCTGGGTACCGGCGAGTTCATCCGCCAGCACCCCGAACTGGTGCAGCGCCTGGTCAATGCCCAGTTGCAGGCGGTGAAGTGGCTGCGCGACGAGCACAACCGCGACGCCTACATCGACCTCGTGGCCACCACCGCGAACTGGCCGAAGAGCATCCTGCGCGATGACCTGGCCGAGGAAAACCTTGCCGCCTACTTCGACCCGCGCCTGGACGCCGGCTTCGTCGGCCTGCTGCAACAGGGCGTCGACCTGGCCGCCAAGGAGCGCCTGATCCGCCGGGATTTCCAGGTAAGCGAGTGGGTAGAACCGCGCTTCCTCGATGCCGCCCTGCGACAGGACCAGGCCGTGCAGGCCGCCCGCTGATTGAAAACCCCGACAAAAACCGTGAGGACCACGACCATGAGCAACGCCGCACTAGCTACCGCGCCACATACCCTTGAGCTGGATATCCACCCCGTCGCCGGGCGCATCGGCGCCGAGATCCGTGGCGTCAAACTGTCCGCCGACCTCGACCCGGCCACCATCGACGCGATCCAGGCGGCGCTGGTGCAGCACAAGGTGATCTTCTTCCGCGGCCAGGACCACCTCGACGACATCGGCCAGGAGGCCTTCGCCCAATTGCTGGGCGAGCCGATCGCCCACCCCACGGTGCCGGTGGTGGACGGCACCAGTTACTTGCTGCAGCTGGATGGCGCTGAGGGCCAGCGGGCCAATTCCTGGCACACCGACGTGACCTTCGTCGACGCCTACCCCAAGGCCTCGATCCTGCGCAGCGTGGTGGCCCCGGCTTCGGGTGGCGACACGGTGTGGGCCAATACCGCCGCCGCCTACCAGGAGCTGCCGGACCCCCTGCGTGCGCTGGCCGACCAGCTCTGGGCGGTGCACAGCAACGAGTACGATTACGCCAGCGTGAAGCCGGACGTGGACCCGGCCAAGCTCGAACGCTATCGCAAGGTGTTCACCTCGACGGTGTACGAAACCGAGCACCCGGTGGTGCGGGTGCACCCGATCAGCGGCGAGCGGGCGCTGCAGCTGGGGCATTTCGTCAAACGCATCAAGGGCTATTCGCTGGCCGACTCACAGCACCTGTTCGCGGTGTTGCAGGGGCATGTGACGCGCCTGGAGAACACCGTGCGCTGGCGCTGGCAGGCGGGGGATGTGGCGATCTGGGATAACCGCGCGACCCAGCACTACGCGGTGGACGACTATGGTACTCAGCCACGCGTGGTGCGCCGGGTCACCCTGGCGGGCGAGGTGCCGGTGGGGGTGGATGGGCAGTTGAGCCGGACCACCCGCAAAGGCTGAGGCCACGTAATGCCAGTCAGTTAAGGCAATTGGGGTCGCTGCGCGACCCTTCGCGGGTAAACCCGCTCCCACAGGCTCCGTGCGATCTCTGTGGGAGCGGGTTTACCCGCGAAGGGCTGCAAAGCAGCCCCAACAAGTGCGATGAAGCACTAACTGACTGGCATTAGCCGCTTGCGGTGAGGGTTTACTTGTCACCTTCGTGGGTCAGCTCCAGCACCCGGTCCACCAGCTTGTAGATGCCGCCAGCGGCTTCGCTGATCGACTTGGCCAGCATGTAGGCCGGGGTGGTCACCAGCTTGCGCTGGGTGTCTTCGACGATGTCATGCACATCGCACTCCTGGTGGGTGCCGCCCATCTTCACCACGGCCGCGCTGGTGCCGGTGTCGTTACCGATGGTGCAGACCACGCCCGGCCCGTAGATCTTGGCGGCCAGGGCTGGCGAGATGCACATCAGGCCGACCGGTTTGCAGGCATCGGCGAAGGCTTCGGCCAGGGCCAGCACGTCGGGGTTAACGCTGCAATTGGCTCCTTCGACGGCGAAGTTGGAGAGGTTCTTCGCGGCGCCGAAACCGCCGGGTACGATCAGCGCATCGAAGTCCTCGACCTTGGCCTCGCGAATGTCTTTCACCTCGCCCCGGGCGATGCGTGCCGACTCTACCAGCACGTTGCGCGACTCGGGCATCTCTTCCCCGGTCAGGTGATCGATCACATGCATCTGCGCAATGTTCGGTGCGAAGCACTGCACCTGGGCGCCGCGCTGGTCGAGGCGCAGCAAGGTGATCACGCTCTCGTGGATTTCGGCGCCGTCATAGACGCCACAGCCGGAAAGGATCACCGCTACTTTCTTGGTCATGCTCATTACTCCAGTGTCGAGGCGCTAAATGTCCTCTAGTTTGGCAGATGTGGCCATAGGGGTTCAGGCAGGCGCGGCCTAATCTCTTGCGACACCCCTGGAGACTGCCGCCGATGGACCTGATTCTGCTGGCTGTGCCGATGTTCTTTGCGCTGATCGCCGTAGAGCTGGTCGCCGACCGCGTGCGCGGCCAGCGCAACTATCGACTGGCCGATTCGATCAACAGCCTGAGCACCGGCGTGCTGTCGACCAGCACAGGCCTGCTGACCAAGGGCGTCGGGCTGCTCACCTATGCCCTGGCCTGGGAACATCTGGCGCTGCTGCGCCTGCCGGCCGAGGCCTGGTGGGTGTGGGTGGGTGCTTTCGTGCTCTACGACTTCTGCTATTACTGGCTGCACCGCCTGGGCCACGAGCGCAACGTGCTGTGGGCTGCGCATTCGGTGCATCACCAGAGCGAGGAATACAACCTCACCACGGCGCTGCGCCAGACCAGCAGCGGCTTCATCTTTTCGTGGATCTTCTACCTGCCACTGGCGCTGCTCGGCGTGCCGCCGGTGGTGTTCATCACCGTGGCGTCGCTGAACCTGCTGTATCAGTTCTGGGTGCATACCCGCCATGTGCCCAAGCTGGGCTGGCTCGAATGGGTGCTGATCACGCCGTCCAACCATCGTGTCCACCATGCGCAGAATCCTCGCTACTTGGATTGCAACTACGGCGGAGTGTTCATCTTCTGGGACCGACTGTTCGGCACCTTCCAGGAGGAGGACGACGATGAGCCGGTGATCTTCGGCGTGACCACGCCGCTGGCCAGCTGGAACCCGCTGTGGGCCAACTTGCAGTTCTATGCGCAGCTGTGGGCGGATGCCCGGCGCACCGGCCGCCTGTGGGACAAGCTGCGCATCTGGTTCATGCCAACCGGTTGGCGCCCGGCGGATGTGGCGGCTGCCGATCCGCACCCCAAGCAGGACCTGGCGCGCTTTCGCAAGTTCGCCATCGCGCTGCACGGTATGCAGCAGCTGTACGTGGTTGTGCAGTTCGCGGTCTACGTGGCGCTGGGCAGCTACTTGATGGACGTGGCCGCGCGGGTGCCGTTCGCCGCGCTGTTGCTGGGCTGGGCGGTGATGGCGTTCGGCTTGTTCGCGTTGGGCGCGGCGCTGGAGGACCGGCCTTGGGCAGGGCGCATGGAGCTGCTGCGGCTGCTGCTGAATGCGCCGGCACTGTATCTGGCCGGCGCTTCGGGGTTAGTGCTGGTCACGCCCCTGGCTTGGGGGCTGCTCCTGGCTTACAGCTTGCTCAGCTTGTGCTTGCTGGCCTTCTGCCGCCGCGCGGCGCTCGGCGCGCTGGGTACGGAAGCGCCGGCGCAGCCAGAGCAGCAAGCCCAGGCCCAGCAGGGCGCCGAGCACCCATAGCTCGTACTTCTTGATACTGCCCAGCATGCCTTCGAGGATGGCGCCGAAGTGGTAGGCGGCAAGCCCCAGCGCGAGGGCCCAGACGGCGGCGCCAATACCATTGAGCAGCAGGTAGCGGCGTGGCGGGTAGCCGGACAGGCCGATGGCCACCGGCATCACCGTGCGCAGGCCGTAGACGAAGCGGAAACTCAGGACCCAGAGGTCGGGGTGGCGGCGGATATGCTCCAGCGCCCGGTCACCCATGGCCTGCCAGCGCGGCTTGCGGGCGAGGATCTTGCGCCCGTGGCGGCGGCCCATGAAGTACCACAGCTGATCGCCGGCATAGCTGCCGCAGAACGCCACCAGCACCACCAGCTTGATGTCCATGTATTCGCGGAACGCCAGAAAACCTGCGAGCACGAGAATGGTCTCGCCTTCGAAGAACGTGCCGAGAAACAGGGCGAAATAGCCGAAATCGTTCAGGAATTGTTGAAGCATTTTCTGACGTGCTGGCGAAATGAACGCGCAGCCTACCCCTTCGTGCTCGTTCGGGAAAGTGTCCAAATGTGTCTCGACGTGAACATTTCCTACAAGGACAATGGCTGCGGCCACAAGTCGCAGGGTTGCCCTTGGGTGTAACACAGGCGTCATAATGGCCGCTTATAACTGTCGCGCTCGCCCGCCTGCGCGGGCTCAGGAGTCTGCCGTGAGCTTTACCCCCGCCAACCGTCTGTTTCCTGCCACCCGCCTGCGTCGCAACCGCCGGGACGACTTTTCCCGTCGTCTGGTTCGCGAGAACACCCTGACCGTCGATGACCTGATCCTGCCGGTATTCGTCCTGGACGGCGAAAACCGCCGTGAAGAAGTACCCTCGATGCCGGGCGTCGAACGCCTGTCGATCGACCTGCTGCTCGAAGCCGCACAGGGCTGGGTGGAACTGGGCATTCCGGCGCTGGCGCTGTTCCCGGTAACGCCGACCGAGAAGAAATCCCTCGATGGCGCCGAAGCCTGGAACCCGGACGGTATCGCCCAGCGTGCCACCCGCGCCCTGCGCGCGCGCTTCCCGGAGCTGGGGGTGATCACCGACGTGGCGCTGGACCCGTTCACCACCCACGGCCAGGACGGCATCCTCGATGAAGAGGGTTACGTTCAGAACGACATCACCGTCGATGCCCTGGTGCGCCAGGCCCTGTCCCACGCCGACGCCGGCGCCCAGGTCGTCGCCCCGTCCGACATGATGGACGGCCGCCTCGGTGCAATCCGCGAGGCCCTGGAACTGGCCGGCCACGTCAACGTGCGCATCATGGCCTACTCGGCCAAGTACGCCAGTGCCTACTACGGCCCGTTCCGCGATGCGGTCGGCTCGGCACTGAACCTGGGCAAGGCCAATAAAGCGTCCTACCAGATGGATCCGGCCAACAGCAACGAAGCCCTGCACGAAGTGGCCCTGGACCTGGCCGAAGGCGCCGACATGGTCATGGTCAAGCCGGGCATGCCGTACCTGGACATCGTCCAGCGGGTGAAAGCCGAGTTCAAGGTGCCGACCTTCGCCTACCAGGTCAGTGGCGAGTACGCCATGCACATGGCCGCGATCCAGAACGGCTGGCTCAGCGAAGCCGTGATCCTCGAATCCCTTACCGCATTCAAACGGGCAGGTGCCGATGGCATCCTGACGTATTTCGCCGTGCGCGCCGCTCAAATGTTGAGAGGGCAATAACGCCCTCACAGGAACCTCAGATGAATAACGAAGTGCTCACACCTGTCGCGATCAAGGATGCCCAGGCCGTGCCCGAAGAGATGGTGCAGACCCCGCCCGACCTGCCGCCGGCAGCAGAGGCCGAGCCTGCGCCTGTGGTCGAAGCCGTGGCCCCTGCGCCGGCGCCGGCCCCGGCAATCGCCGTGCCGAGCCTGGACGACAGCAGCCTGTACATTCATCGCGAGCTTTCCCAGCTGCAGTTCAACATCCGCGTGCTGGAGCAGGCGCTGGATGAGTCGTACCCGCTGCTTGAGCGGCTGAAGTTCCTGCTGATCTTCTCCAGCAACCTGGACGAGTTCTTCGAGATCCGCGTGGCGGGCCTGAAGAAGCAGATCAACTTCGCCCGTGAGCAGGCGGGGGCCGATGGCCTGCAGCCGCACCAGGCGCTGGCGCGGATCAGCGAGTTGGTGCATTTCGAGGTGGAGCGCCAGTACGCGATCCTCAACGACGTGCTGCTGCCGGAGCTGGAAAAACACCAGATCCGCTTCATCCGCCGGCGTTACTGGACGACCAAGCTCAAGGCCTGGGTGCGCCGCTACTTCCGCGACGAGATCGCGCCGATCATCACCCCGATCGGCCTCGACCCGACCCACCCGTTCCCGCTGCTGGTGAACAAGAGCCTGAACTTCATCGTCGAGCTCGAAGGCGTCGATGCCTTCGGCCGCGACTCGGGCCTGGCGATCATCCCGGCGCCGCGCCTGCTGCCGCGGGTGATCCGTGTGCCGGAAGAGGTCGGCGGCGCTGGCGACAACTATGTGTTCCTGTCGTCGATGATCCACGCCCACGCCGATGACCTGTTCCAGGGCATGAAGGTCAAGGGCTGCTACCAGTTCCGCCTGACCCGTAACGCCGACCTGGCGCTGGACTCCGAAGAGGTCGACGACCTGGCCCGCGCCCTGCGCGGCGAGCTGTTCTCGCGCCGTTACGGCGACGCGGTACGCCTCGAGGTGGCCGACACCTGCCCGAAACACCTGTCCGACTACCTGCTCAAGCAGTTCAGCCTGAGCGAGAGCGAGCTGTACCAGGTCAACGGCCCGGTCAACCTGACCCGTCTGTTCAGCATCACCGGCCTCGACAGCCACCCGGAGCTGCAGTACACGCCGTTCACCCCGGCGATCCCCAAGCTGCTGGTGAATGCCGACAACATCTTCAGCGTGATCGGCAAGCAGGACATCCTGCTGATGCACCCGTTCGAGTCCTTCACCCCGGTGATCGACTTGCTGCGCCAGGCCGCCAAGGACCCGCACGTGCTTGCCGTGCGCCAGACGCTGTATCGCTCGGGCGCCAACTCTGAGATCGTCGATGCGCTGGTGGACGCGGCGCGTAACGGCAAGGAGGTCACTGCGGTGATCGAATTGCGCGCACGCTTCGACGAAGAGTCCAACCTGCAGATGGCCAGCCGCCTGCAGGCCGCCGGCGCGGTGGTGATCTACGGGGTGGTGGGCTTCAAGACCCACGCCAAGATGATGCTGATCCTGCGCCGCGAGCAGGGTGAGATCGTGCGTTACGCGCACCTGGGTACCGGCAACTACCACGCTGGCAACGCCCGCCTGTACACCGACTACAGCCTGCTGACCTCCGACGACGCCCTCACCGAGGACGTCGGCAAACTGTTCAGCCAGCTGATCGGCATGGGCAAGACCCTGCGCATGAAGAAGCTGCTGCACGCGCCGTTCACCCTGAAGAAGGGCATGCTCGACATGATCGCCCGGGAGACCCAGTTCGCCCTGGACGGGAAGCCTGCGCACATCATCGCCAAGTTCAACTCGCTGACCGATGCCAAGATCATCAAGGCGCTGTACAAGGCCAGCCAGTCGGGCGTGCGCATCGACCTGGTGGTGCGTGGCATGTGCTGCCTGCGCCCGGGCATCCCGGGGGTGTCGCACAACATCCACGTGCGCTCGATCATCGGCCGCTTCCTCGAGCACACGCGGGTGTTCTACTTCCTCAATGGCGGCGAGGAGCAGATCTACCTGTCCAGTGCCGACTGGATGGAGCGCAACCTCGACAAGCGTGTGGAGACCTGCTTCCCGGTGGAAGGCAAGAAATTGCTGCTGCGGGTGAAGAAGGAACTGGAAGGCTACCTGACCGACAACACCCAGGCCTGGACCCTGCAGCCGGACGGGCGCTACGTGCGCAGCTCGCCGACCGGCAACCAGAACCCGCGCAGTGCCCAGGCGGCGTTGCTGGAGCGGCTGAGCAACCCGGTGCTGAACGTACGCTAGCTGTGATGGCGAGCCGCTTCCCCTGTGGGAGCGGCTTTAGCCGCGAAGCAGGCGACGCAGTGGATGGCACCGGCTACGCCGGTGTTCGCGGCTAAAGCCGCTCCCACATGGATCGTGGCAAGCATCGTAACTGTGGGAGCTGGCTTGCCAGCGATGAGGCCAGCACTGACAACACAAGACAGTTGCTCCCACAGGGATAGCGCTAGCCTTGTGGCAAGCATCGTAACTGTGGGAGCTGGCTTGCCAGCGATGAGGCCAGCACTGACAACACGAGACAGTTGCTCCCACAGGCCCCTGCAAAATCTGGCTTTCAGCGCACGCTGAGCACGAACCCAACCCGAGTCAGCCACTCCGCCTCGTTGGCGAAGTCGGCCTGGGTCAGTTGGTTCTGCTCCAGCCAGCCGTCAGGGAACACCACTTCCAGGCTGTCATCAGCGGCTTGCAGTTCCACCTTTGGCATCTGCTGGGTGCCGCGGATGTGGTGGAACAGGATGGCGAAGCGCAGCAGCACGCACAGGCGAATCAGCTTGACGCCTTCGTCGCCGAACTCGGCGAACTTGTCCTTGGGGATGTTGCGGCGGTGGCCACGCACCAGCAGGGCCATCATCTGCTGGTCCTCGCGGGAGAAGCCCGACAGGTCGGAATGCTCGATCAGGTAGGCGCCGTGCTTGTGGTAGTGATAGTGGGCAATGTCCAGCCCAACTTCGTGTACTTTCGCTGCCCAGCCCAGCAGATCGCGCCAGTTACCCTCTTCAAGGTCCCATGCCTTGGCCACCTGGTCGAAGGCGTGCAAGGCTTTGCGCTCGACGCGCGCGGCCTGGCCCTGGTCGACGTGGTAGCGCTCCATCAGCGAGTTCAGGGTGCGTTCGCGCACGTCTTCATGGTGGTGGCGGCCCAGCAGGTCGAACAGCACGCCTTCACGCAGGGCGCCGTCACAGTGGTCCATGCGTGCCAGCTCCAGGGCGTCGAAGATGGCCTCCAGGATTGCCAGGCCGGCCGGGAAGATCGCCCGGCGGTCGGGCTTGACCCCTTCGAAGTCGATCTTGTCGGTTTCGCCGAGCTTGAACAGTTTGCGCTTGACCCAGGCCAGGCCTTCGGCGTTGACCTCGCCGTTGCCCAGGCCACCGGCCTTGATCGCCGCGCCGATGGCCCGGATGGTACCGGACGAGCCGATGGCCTCGTCCCAGGTCAGGCGGTGCAGGGCGTTCTCGATGCTCATCAGCTCCAGGCGTGCGGCAGTGTAGGCCTGGGCATAGCGCGCCGGGGTGACCTTGCCATCGCGGAAGTAGCGCTGGGTGAAGCTGACGCAGCCCATCTGCAGGCTTTCGCGCAGCAGTGGCTCGAAGCGCTGGCCGATGATGAACTCGGTGCTGCCGCCGCCGATGTCGGCGACCAGGCGCTTGCCGGGGGTGTCGGCGAGGGTGTGGGAAACCCCCAGGTAGATCAGGCGCGCTTCTTCACGGCCGGAGATGACCTCGACCGGGTGGCCGAGAATGGCTTCGGCGCGCAGGATGAATTCATTGCGGTTACGCGCTTCGCGCAGGGCGTTGGTGCCGACGATGCGCACTGCACCGGCGGGCATGCCGTTGATCAGTTGGGCGAAGCGCTTGAGGCACTCCAGGCCCCGTTGCATGGCTTCTTCGCTGAGCTTGCGCTCTTCGTCGATGCCGGCAGCGAGCTGAACCTTCTCCCCGAGCCGCTCAAGAATGCGGATTTCCGTGTGATGGGCCTTGGCCACAACCATATGGAAGCTGTTGGAGCCCAGGTCGATGGCGGCGATCAGAGACAGGTTCTTCGCGGTGGTATGCGGCATGGTCTGGGGGTTCTCGGTCGTTAACCTGGCAATCGTGCCACGATCGTGGCCATCCGCCAACGCGCAGCACTGCAAGGCTTTGATGCATGGCAATGTGATAGCGATGTTATGACGGTGATATGACAGTTTCGATTCGTGGGGTCTTGCACAACTATAGATACAGTCAATCGTCCGTGGCTTCCTGTAGCCAGCCGGTGCCGCTATGATGGGCAACGTTTTTTATTGCTTACGACCTTGGAGATTTCCATGAGCGACAAAATCAAACACGTCACCGACGCCAGCTTCGAAGCCGATGTACTGAAGGCTGAAGGCGCGGTGCTGGTCGACTACTGGGCTGAATGGTGCGGCCCATGCAAGATGATCGCTCCGGTACTGGACGCCATCGCCGAAGACTACGCAGGCAAGCTGGTCGTCGCCAAGCTGAACATCGACGAAAACCAGGAAACCCCCGCCAAGCACGGCGTGCGCGGCATCCCGACGCTGATGCTGTTCAAGAACGGCAACGTCGAGGCTACCAAGGTCGGCGCCCTCTCCAAATCGCAGCTGCAGGCGTTCATCGACGCCAACCTGTGATGTGAAAAGCCCCGCAAATGCGGGGCTTTTTTTATCTGCCGCAGTTGATCCGCGTGGGAGCGGGCTTGCCCCGCGATGGCGCCAGCCCAGATAAAAACCTGTCGATATGTGTGGTCAAAACCACTAGACGTCGAAAAAAGCAAGTGTTACATTCGGCCTCGCACTGCTTCTTTCAGTGCCCTCTGCACGCCGTCGCCGAAGCATCCCAATTCGAATCAGTACGCGATCCTGTCGCCATCTAGCGGCGCGGCCTCATTAAGCCAAAGCTTAACTCTCTCCCTTCTTACATGATTACGTCACTCCCCTTATGAACCTGACTGAACTCAAGCAAAAGCCGATTACCGATCTTTTGGAAATGGCCGAACAGATGGGCATCGAAAACATGGCCCGTTCGCGCAAACAGGACGTGATTTTCGCCCTGTTGAAGAAGCACGCGAAAAGCGGCGAAGAGATCTCGGGTGACGGCGTGCTGGAGATTCTCCAGGATGGTTTCGGTTTCCTGCGTTCCGCCGATGCCTCTTACCTGGCCGGCCCCGACGATATCTACGTTTCGCCCAGCCAGATCCGTCGCTTCAACCTGCGCACCGGCGACACCATCGTTGGCAAGATCCGCCCACCGAAGGAAGGGGAGCGTTACTTCGCCCTGTTGAAGGTCGACACGATCAACTTCGATCGCCCGGAAAACGCGAAGAACAAGATCCTGTTCGAAAACCTGACGCCGCTGTTCCCGAACAAGCGTCTGAAGATGGAAGCCGGCAACGGCTCCACCGAAGACCTCACCGGTCGCGTCATCGACCTGTGCGCTCCAATCGGCAAAGGCCAGCGTGGCCTGATCGTCGCGCCGCCTAAAGCCGGTAAGACGATCATGCTGCAGAACATCGCGGCCAACATCACCCGCAACAACCCCGAGTGCCACCTGATCGTCCTGCTGATCGACGAGCGCCCGGAAGAAGTGACCGAGATGCAGCGCACCGTGCGCGGCGAAGTGGTCGCCTCCACCTTCGACGAGCCACCAACCCGCCACGTGCAGGTTGCCGAAATGGTCATCGAGAAGGCCAAGCGCCTGGTCGAGCACAAGAAGGATGTGGTCATCCTGCTCGACTCCATCACCCGTCTGGCCCGTGCCTACAACACCGTGATTCCGAGCTCCGGCAAGGTACTGACCGGTGGTGTCGATGCCCACGCCCTGGAGAAGCCGAAGCGCTTCTTTGGTGCCGCGCGTAACATCGAAGAGGGCGGCTCGCTGACCATCATCGCCACCGCGCTGGTCGAGACCGGCTCGAAGATGGACGAAGTGATCTACGAAGAGTTCAAGGGTACCGGCAACATGGAGCTGCCACTGGACCGCCGCATCGCCGAGAAGCGTGTGTTCCCGGCCATCAACATCAACAAGTCCGGCACCCGCCGCGAAGAGTTGCTGACCGCCGACGACGAACTGCAGCGCATGTGGATCCTGCGCAAGCTGCTGCACCCGATGGATGAAATCGCCGCCATCGAGTTCCTGGTCGACAAGCTCAAGCAGACCAAGACCAATGACGAGTTCTTCCTGTCGATGAAGCGCAAGTAAGCTTCGCGTCTGGCTGCAACTGGGGCTGCTGTGCAGCCCTTCGCGGGTAATCCCGCTCCCACAGGTTCCGTGCTATCTGTGTGGGGGCGGGTTTACCCGCGAAGGGTCGCGCAGCGGCCCCAAGTCATTTTTGGCCTTTACCCCGTCAACGGCGCTACACTCTGCCCCCCGACCGACATGCCCCCACACGAGGCCCTTGCATGCAGTATCGCGATTTGCGCGACTTCATCCGTGGCCTGGAACAGCGCGGTGAACTCAAGCGCATCCAGGTTCCCATCTCCCCTGTCCTGGAAATGACCGAAGTCTGCGACCGCACCCTGCGCGCCAAGGGCCCGGCATTGCTGTTCGAAAAACCCACCGGTTTCGACATCCCGGTACTGGGCAACCTGTTCGGCACCCCCGAGCGCGTGGCCATGGGCATGGGCGCCGAGTCGGTCAGCGAGCTGCGCGAAATCGGCAAGCTGCTGGCGTTCCTCAAGGAGCCCGAGCCGCCGAAGGGCTTGAAGGACGCCTGGTCGAAACTGCCGATCTTCAAGAAGGTCGTGTCGATGGCGCCGAAGGTGGTCAAGGACGCGGTGTGCCAGGAGGTGGTGGTCGAGGGCGATGACGTCGACCTCGGGCAACTGCCGATCCAGCACTGCTGGCCGGGCGACGTGGCGCCACTGATCACCTGGGGCCTGACCGTCACCCGCGGCCCGAACAAGGACCGGCAGAACCTGGGTATCTATCGCCAGCAGGTGATCGGCCGCAACAAGGTCATCATGCGCTGGCTGAGCCACCGCGGCGGTGCCCTCGACTACCGCGAGTGGTGCGAGAAGCACCCTGGCCAACCCTTCCCGGTGGCCGTGGCCCTGGGGGCGGACCCGGCGACTATCCTCGGTGCCGTGACCCCGGTCCCGGACACCCTGTCCGAATACGCCTTCGCCGGCCTGCTGCGCGGTAACCGCACCGAGCTGGTGAAATGCCGTGGCAGTGACCTGCAGGTGCCGGCCACCGCCGAGATCATCCTTGAAGGTGTGATCCACCCGGGCGAAATGGCCCCGGAAGGGCCGTACGGCGACCACACCGGTTACTACAACGAGGTGGACAGCTTCCCGGTGTTCACCGTCGAGCGCATCACCCATCGGCAAAAGCCGATCTACCACAGCACCTACACCGGCCGCCCGCCTGATGAGCCGGCGATCCTCGGCGTGGCGCTGAACGAAGTGTTCGTGCCGATTCTGCAGAAGCAGTTCCCCGAGATCGTCGACTTCTACCTGCCGCCCGAAGGCTGCTCGTACCGCATGGCGGTGGTGACCATGAAAAAGCAGTACCCAGGCCACGCCAAGCGCGTAATGCTGGGTGTCTGGTCGTTCCTGCGACAGTTCATGTACACCAAGTTCGTTATCGTCACCGACGACGATATCAACGCCCGCGACTGGAACGATGTGATCTGGGCCATCACCACGCGCATGGACCCCAAGCGTGATACGGTGATGATCGACAACACCCCCATCGATTACCTCGACTTCGCGTCGCCGGTATCGGGGCTGGGGTCGAAGATGGGCCTGGATGCCACGCACAAATGGCCGGGCGAGACTACACGCGAATGGGGCCGGGTCATCGTCAAGGACGAGGCCGTCACCCGCCGTATCGATGAGCTGTGGGATCAGTTGGGAATAGATTGATGCAGGTAACCTTGCAGCCGTCCGGCGCGGTGCTGGCGGTGGAACCGGGCGAAAGGATTCTGGATGCGGCGCGGCGCCTGGGCTACGACTGCCCGAACAGCTGCCGTAACGGCAACTGCCATGTCTGCGCCGCGCTGTTGGTGGAAGGGCGTATCCGCCAGGAAGGCGTCATTCGCGATCACGGTGAGCTGTTCACCTGCATCGCCGAGCCGCTGGAGGACTGTGTCTTGCTGTGGGACGGTGTGCTGGCCCTGGGCGAGCTGCCGGTGCGCAAACTGGCCTGCACCGTCAGCGAGTGCGTCGACGTCGGTGGCGATGTCTGGCGCGTGCGCCTGCGCGCACCCGCTGGCAAGCCGCCGCGTTACCACGCAGGGCAATACCTGATGATCGAGCGTGAAGGGGCGGACAAGGCCGCTTTCTCGCTGGCCTCTGCGCCCCATGGCGGGCGTGAGCTGGAGCTGCATGTGCTGGCTCGCGAAAGCAGCGCCGTGCAGTTGATCGAGCAGTTGCGACGCAATGGCCTGGCGCGCATCGAGCTGCCCTTCGGTGATGCGCATCTGGCCGAACTGCCCGATGGCCCGTTGGTGCTGATTGCCGCCGGTACCGGCATGGGCCAGATGCACAGCCTGGTCGAGCACTGCCGCGCCCAGGGCTTCAAGCACCCGGTGCACCTGTACTGGGGCGTGCGGCGGCCCGAGGACTTCTACCAGATCGAGCACTGGGCCGAGTGGGAGCGCCTGCCCAACCTGTTCCTGCACAAGGTGGTCAGCGACCTGTGCGGTTGGGAAGGGCGTTGCGGCCTGTTGCACGAAGCGGTCTGCGAAGACATCGGCGATCTCAACCAGGTGCATGTGTACGCCAGTGGCTCACCGAACATGGTCTACGCCACCCTCGATGCCCTGGTAGAAGCCGGCATGGACCCGCATCGCATGCGCGCCGACGTGTTCGCCTACGCGCCGCGCGGTTGAAAGAGCACGGCACGCCGCAAGGGCGTGCCATGTTTAATAACCAACCTATTTAAAGTCGGATATATAGCGGTAACTCTTGCCGTTGCAGAAAATAACTTTCGCTATACTCGCAATATCTGTTTCCGTTCGGCGGAAGATAGAATGAAACTTCGCATTCAGGCTTGAGTGCCTGGTACGTTTTGTCTTAGCTTGTCATCAGGCCTGAGCGCAAAGCCCTCGTGGGAGCGGGCTTGCCCCGCGAAGGCATGGGTACAGGCAGCGCACACCGCTTTTCGGTAGTTCACAGGGAATAATGGCGGCAGCTCATGTCGACACTTGAAAGTTTGTCTTGGCAAATCTCATATCCCCCGTCACTCGATTTCGGGCAACAATTGACCCGCGAACAACTGCAGCACTCGATGCAGCAAACAATGGCCCAGCACACGGGTGGCCCGGTGTGGCTGTTCGCCTATGGCTCGTTGATCTGGCGCCCTGAGTGCAATTCGGTCGAGCGCCAGCGGGCGCGGGTGCATGGTTATCACCGTGGCCTTTACCTGTGGTCTCACGAACATCGCGGCACCCCGGAATGCCCTGGGCTGGTGTTCGGCCTTGATCGTGGCGGTTCGTGCAGCGGTTTCGCCTACCGCCTGGACGAGAGCAACCTGGACGATTCGCTGATGGCCCTGTGGCAACGCGAGATGCCTTATCCGGCCTATCGCCCGCACTGGCTCAGTTGCCGCCTGGGTGACGGCAGCAAGGTGCAGGCCCTGGGTTTTGTGCTGGAAAGGCACCTGCCGTGCTACGCGGGTAACCTGCCAGACACCCTGTTCAGCCAGATCCTCGCCAGCGCCACAGGGCGCTATGGCACCACGCGCGAGTATGTGGAGCAGACGCTCAATGCCCTGCGCAGCCACCAGATGCCTGATCGCAACCTGGAGGCGCGGTTCAGGCGCTGCCATAACCTGCGTGAGGTCTGATCGCGGGGCAAGCCCGCTCCCACGCCAAGGGCCGAGATCGAGCTGCCGCGCGTGGGAGCGGGCTTGCCCCGCGATGAGGTCTATCGGGCCACCACCACCAACTTGCCCACCGCCTGGCGCTGCGCCAGCCGCTCGATCGCCGCACCCCCTTCAGCCAACGCATAGGTCTGCGACACCAACGGCTTCAGCTTACCCTCGGCATGCCAGGCAAACAGCTGGCGGAAGTTGGCCGCGTTGTCCTCCGGCTGGCGCTGAGCAAACGCTCCCCAGAACACCCCGATCACTGCCGCGCCCTTGAGCAGCGCCAGGTTCACCGGCAGCTGCGGGATCGTGCCGCTGGCAAAGCCCACCACCAGCAGCCGCCCGTTCCATGCCAAGCCGCGCACGGCCTGGTCGAACAACGCGCCGCCCACCGGGTCGTAGACCACGTCCACCCCCTGGCCGCCGGTCAGGCGCTTGATCTCGTCCTTCAGGCTGGCCTGGCTGTAGTCGATCAGTTCATCGGCCCCGGCTGCCTTGGCCACCGCCAGCTTGTCGGCGCTGCTGGCGGCAGCGATCACCCGAGCACCCAGGGCCTTGCCGATTTCCACCGCAGCCAGGCCCACGCCCCCCGAGGCGCCCAGCACCAACAGGGTCTCGCCGGCCTTGAGCTGGCCGCGCTGGGTCAGCGCGTGCATCGAGGTGCCGTAGGTCATGCCGAAGGCGGCGGCGGTGGTGAAGTCCATGCCCGCAGGGATCGGCAACACGTTGTAGAACGGCACCGCCACCTGCTCGGCGAAGGCACCCCAGCCGGTCAGGGCCATGACCCGGTCACCGACCTTGAACGCGCCGGCCTTCTCGCCGACCGCTGCAACCACGCCGGCCGCTTCACCACCGGGCGAGAACGGCAGGGGCGGCTGGAACTGGTACTTGCCTTCGATGATCAGGGTGTCGGGAAAGTTGACCCCGGCGGCATGCACCTCGAGCAGGATCTCGTTCTTCTTCGGCGCGGGGCTGGCGACCTCTTCCAGAACCAGCTCCCGCGCCGGGCCCAGGGCTTTGCACAACAAGGCTTTCATCAGGGCTATTCCTTTGCGTGTGGTGGCCGATAAGTGTAGGAGGGCCGTTTGGCGGGTCAACGAGCATGGCCCGCCCTGATGTGCCGGCATAAGCCCGGGCTTGGGTTTGCCCGGCGCGCTGGGTAAGCTGGCGCCAACTGTATTGAGGAGCGTAATTGGTGAAAGCGTGGATCTTGATGGTGCTGGCCCTGATGCTGCCAGCCGCGGCGATGGCCGAGGAGGCCAAGGAAGGGGCGCCCAAGGTGAGCTATATCAGCCTCAGCCCGCCCTTCGTCGGCAACTATGCCCTCGACGGCAGCCCCAAGCTGCGTGTGTTCAAGGCCGACGTTGCCCTGCGCGTGACCGGCGATGCCGCCGCCGCCGCGGTCAAGCACCACGAGCCGCTGATCCGCAACCAGCTGGTGGCGCTGTTCACCCAGCAGGGTGTGGACAACATGAGCAACGTCGAAGCCAAGGAAAAACTGCGTCAGGACGCGCTCAAGCAAGTGCAGCAGGTGATGGAAGCCGAAGAGGGCAAGCCGATCGTCGAGGACCTGCTGTTCAACAACCTGATCGTGCAGTGATCAACGGCCCAGGGCGATGATCGCCGCCCACTGGGCCGCGGTTACCGGCATCACCGACAGGCGGCTGCCCTTCTGCACCAGCGGCAGTTCTTCGAGGGCGGCCTGCTGTTTGAGCAGGCCCAGGCCGAGTACCTGGCGGAAGGTCTGCACATGCTCTACGTCCACGGCGCTCCAGGGGTTCTTGTCGGCGCTGGCCTTGGGGTCGTGATAGTGGCTGGCAGGGTCCAGCGCGGTCGGGTCCGGGTAGGCGGCGGCGCTGATCCGGGCAATACCGGCCACGCCGGGTTGCGGGCAGCTGGAGTGATAGAAGAAAAACTCGTCACCGACGCTCATGGCCCGCAGAAAGTTGCGCGCCTGGTAGTTGCGTACCCCATCCCAGCGGGCGGTGCCGAGCCTTGCCAAGCCTTCGATGGAGAGCTCGTCGGGCTCGGATTTCATCAGCCAATAGGCCATGGATACTGCTCCTGAAAGGGTTTGAAATAACTCGTTGCATCAAACCGACAGCCGGTTGGCGTCAACGTTTGCGTGTGGGCTCACGTTGGCGGAAAATGCGCCGATTTTAAAGACAGACGCTCCGGCCGCCACCCATAAAGGCGCCGAGCACGGACAGTTTGCCTAGGGGGGCATTCGATGAAACAACGTAAACCGGACCTGCTCTGGATCCTCGCCTTCATTTTCGGCCTGGGCGTGGTGACTACCGGTTATGCGCAGGGCCTGTGGGAACGCAAGCTGGACGCCGCCAGCCAGCAGATGCCGGTCGACCCGGCGCAACAGCAGCGCTGATCCACATTTTCGAGCCTTATTACTTCGGCGCCAGGTACCTGTCACGGTCCGAGACCGTCCCCCGCAGCGGTACATCCCAGCTGGCCTGAGCGAGGCGTTCGACCTTCTGGCATTCGTGCGCCAGCCCCAGCAGCAACGGCTTCTTCCAGGCCTTGCGCCGCCCCAGGTAGGCCAGGCTGCGGTCGTAGAAGCCACCGCCCATACCCAGGCGCCCCCCCATTTCATCGAAACCGACCAGCGGCAGCAGGATCAGGTCCAGCGCCCAGACGGGTCGTTGGCGCTTGCGCTCGATCATCGGCTCCGAGATCCGGAAGCGATTAGGCCTTAGTTTCTCGCCCTGCTCGAAGCGCTGGAACACCATGCGCGTGCGTGGCCAGGCGTGCAGCACCGGCAGGTAGACGCGCTTGCCGCGCTTGTGGGCCTCGCGCAACAGCAGGCGCGGGTCGATCTCGCCGTCGTTGGGCAGGTACAGGGCAATGTGGCGGGCGCGCCGGAACAATGGATCCTGCGCCAGCTGGCGGTACAGGCCAAGGGCGGCCTGGCTTTGCTGGGCGGGTGTGAGGGCGCGGCGCGCATTGCGCAGCAGGCGACGAAGCTGGGGGCGGGTGAGCGGCGCGGTGTCGGTCATGGCACGGGCGATCCCTGAAGAAACGAAAAGCCCGCCATTGGAGGCGGGCAGTTCTGAATGCAGGCTCCCCGACAAGACCGCTATCGGTGTAGCCCTTGAACCCGAAAGTTCAAGGTGGAGATTGCAGGGGGCGTTAAGGCTTTCCGTCGGGCGGACATGCACACCGGCCCCAGCGTGCAACCCCCGTGGTTGTGCGTATCGGCTCAGGGACATAACCGACTGGCGCATCCCCCAGGGAGTGGCGCCAGTATACCAATCTCAATCGTTTTTGCTAACCGGATCGTCGGACAGCGCCTGATCGACCCGTTCCAGCAGGTCGCGCACCTGCTCGCGGGTGGTGCCGCCACTGCTGGCCGCTTCCGGTCGGTCCTGGCGGTGCAGCAGCTCGTGGGTGATGTTCAGGGCGGCCATGACCGCGATGCGGTCGGCGCCGATCACTTTGCCGCTGCTGCGGATCTCGCGCATCTTGCCGTCGAGGTAACGGGCGGCGCCGACCAGGTTGTTGCGCTCCTCGGGCGGGCAGATGATCGAGTATTCCTTGTCGAGGATCTGGACGGTGACGCTATTGCTTGAACTCATGAGTCTTGCTCCAGGGCCTTGAGGCGCAGGATCATCGATTCGATCTTGCGCTTGGCGATCTCGTTCTTTTCGATGAGGTGGGCGCGCTCCTCGCGCCAGGTTTTTTCCTGCGCTACTAAGAGTGCGTTTTGCCGTTTTAGTTGCTCGACCCGCTCGATCAGCGACTCGAACCGGCTCATCAGCGCTTGCAGGTCGTTCTCTTGCATGGGTTGCACTCGATTCGCTCCATCGTCGACTCACCTTGCGATCATGCCCGCACAGTAGCCACGCGGCCAGTGCTGATGGTCTTGGCGCGCCTGCCGGTGCTAGGATACAAGGCCTTCATTCTAGTCATTGCGCCGTCTGGCGCCTAGCTGCCCATGCCCAATACCCAATCGCCCTACATCGCCTTCGCCATGCTGCTGTCCAGCAATGGCCACCCTGTCACCCCGGCCGAGCTGCATGGCCTGCTGATCGGCCGCAGCTGCGCCGGTGCCGGTTTCGATGCCGATGCCTGGCTGGCCGACGCCGCCCAACTGCTGGAAACCGAACCCGGCGACACGGTTCGCAACGCCCTGATCGGCCTGCAGGAGATGGTCAAGGCCGAGCTGACCGGCGAAGACGTCGCCATCGTGCTGCTGCTGCCTTCCGACGATGCCGCGCTGAGCGACCGCGCCACCGCGCTGGGCCAGTGGTGCCAGGGCTTCATCACCGGTTTCGGTTTGAACGCCGGCGGCAAGGACCTGTCCACCGATGCCAAGGAAGTGCTCCAGGACCTGGTAGCCATCTCGCAAGTCCAGGAAGCCCTGGAAGAGTCCGAGGACGGCGAGAGCGACTACATGGAAGTCATGGAGTACCTGCGTGTCGCGCCGCTGCTGCTGTACACCGAGCTGGCCGCACCGGCCGCGCCCGCGCCCAAGCCATCGCTGCACTGATCGATTCGGGGTCGTTTGCCCATGAGCCACATACCCAAGGCGGAGTACGCCCGTCGGCGCAAGGCGCTGATGGCGCAGATGGTCCCCAACAGCATCGCCATCCTGCCCGCCGCCGCCGTTGCCATCCGCAACCGCGACGTCGAGCACGTCTATCGCCAGGACAGCGACTTCCAGTACCTCAGCGGCTTCCCCGAGCCCGAGGCGGTGATTGCCCTGATTCCCGGCCGCGAGCATGGCGAGTACGTGCTGTTCTGCCGCGAGCGCAACCCTGAGCGCGAGCTGTGGGACGGCTTGCGCGCCGGCCAGGACGGTGCGATGCGCGACTTCGGTGCCGACGATGCCTTCCCCATCACCGATATCGACGAGATCCTGCCTGGCCTGATCGAAGGCCGCGAGCGGGTCTACAGCGCCATGGGCAGCAACCCCGAGTTCGATCGCCGGCTGATGGACTGGATCAACGTGATCCGTTCCAAGGCCCGCCTGGGCGCGCAGCCACCGAACGAATTCGTTGCCCTGGATCATCTGCTGCACGACATGCGCCTGTATAAATCGGCGGCGGAAGTGAAAGTCATGCGCGAGGCCGCGGCGATTTCGGCGCGGGCCCATGTGCGGGCCATGCAGGCCTGCCGCGCCGGGCTGCACGAATACAGCCTGGAAGCCGAGCTGGACTACGAGTTCCGCAAGGGTGGGGCGAAGATGCCAGCCTACGGCTCGATCGTCGCGGCCGGGCGCAACAGCTGCATCCTGCATTACCAGCAGAACGACGCGCCGCTCAAGGACGGTGACCTGGTGCTGATCGACGCCGGTTGCGAGATCGACTGCTACGCCAGCGACATCACCCGCACCTTCCCGGTCAGCGGGCGTTTTTCGCCGGAGCAGAAGGCGATCTACGAACTGGTGCTCGCGGCCCAGGCCGCGGCCTTCGCGGTGATCGCCCCCGGCAAGCACTGGAACCATGCCCACGAGGCCACGGTGCGGGTGATCACCGAGGGCCTGGTGGAACTGGGCCTGCTCAAGGGCGAGGTGCAGGCGCTGATCGACAGCGAGGCCTACCGCGCCTTCTACATGCACCGCGCCGGGCACTGGCTGGGCATGGATGTGCACGACGTGGGCGAATACAAGGTCGGTGGCCAGTGGCGCGTGCTCGAACCGGGCATGGCCCTGACCGTCGAGCCGGGCATCTACATTGCCGCCGACAACCAGAACGTCGCGAAGAAATGGCGCGGCATCGGCGTAAGGATCGAGGACGACGTGGTAGTCACCAGGCAAGGTTGTGAAATCCTCACCTCGGGCGTACCGAGAACCATCGCCGAGATCGAAGCGCTGATGCTCGATGCCCGCAAGGCTGTGGCATGAGCCGGGTCAACCTGGCGATCATCGGTGGCGGGCTGGTTGGCGCCAGCCTTGCCCTCACGCTCCAGGCCGGGGCCAAGGCCCGCGGCTGGAAAATCCTGCTGATCGAGCCGTTCGCCCCGGGCGACAGCTTCCAGCCCAGCTACGACGCGCGCTCCTCGGCGCTGTCCTACGGCACCCGGCAGATCTACGAGCAGTTGGGCTTGTGGCAGGCCATCAGCCGCCGCGCCGAGCCGATCAGCCAGATCCAGGTGTCCGACCGTGGCCGCTTTGGCGCCACCCGCCTGGATGCGCTCGAAGAGGGCGTGCCGGCGCTGGGTTACGTGGTCGAGAACGCCTGGCTCGGCCAGTGCCTGTGGCAAGCCATCGACAATGAGGTGGTGAGCTGGCGCTGCCCGGCCGAGGTCAAGGCGATGCAGGCCATCGCCGGCGGCTACCGCCTGCAACTGGACGACGACACTTCGCTGGAGTGCGACCTGGCAGTGCTGGCCGACGGCGGCCGTTCCGGCTTGCGTGAACAGTTGGGCATCCACGTGCGCAGCACGCCCTATGATCAGAGCGCGCTGATCGCCAACATCTCCCCGGGCGAGGCTCACCGCGGCCAGGCGTTCGAGCGCTTTACCGAGCAAGGCCCGATGGCGTTGCTGCCGTTGCCGGAAAACCGCTGTGCGCTGGTCTGGACCCGCCAGGGCATGGACGCCCGACGCCTGGCCGAGCTTGACGAGCGCAGCTTCCTGCGTGAACTGCAGGACGCCTTCGGCTACCGTCTCGGCGCCTTGCGCCAGGTGGGCGCGCGGCACCTGTACCCGCTGGCGCTGGTCGAGGCCCAGGAGCAGGTGCGCCCGCACCTGGTGGTGCTCGGCAACGCCGCCCACAGCCTGCACCCGATTGCCGGCCAGGGCTTCAACCTGTCGCTGCGTGACGTGCAGTCGCTGGCCGACGCACTGCTGGCCGGTCCGCAACAACCGGGCGACCTGGCCACCTTGCAGGCCTACCAGCAGCGCCAGCGGCTCGACCAGGCGCTGACCATCGGCTTCTCCGACCAGGTCACCCGCGTGTTCGGCAGCAACCAGCCACTGATCACCACCGGGCGCAACCTCGGCCTGCTGGGCCTCGACCTGTTGCCACCGGCAAAAAGCTGGTTCGCCCGCCAGGCCATGGGCCTCGGCACCCGCCCTGACCCGCGGGGCCGCCCATGAGCGATCCCCGCAAGCTCGCGCGCAAGGCCCGCCTGCTGCGCTGGCTGCTCAACTGCTACCCGCCCTACCTGGGCGCCGGCATCCGTGTCCAGGCCATCAGCCCGGACATGCGCAGCGTCAAGGTGCGCATGAAACTGACGCGGTGGAACCGCAACTACGTCGGTACCCAGTTCGGCGGCAGCCTGTACTCGATGGTCGACCCGTTCTACATGCTGCTGCTGATCGAGCAGCTGGGGCGTGAATACATCGTCTGGGACAAGGCCGCCAGCATCGATTTCATCTCGCCGGGCAAGGGCCCGGTGTACGCCGAATTCCACGTCGACGACGCGCTGCTGGACGAGATTCGCCAGCAGACCGCCAGCGGCAAGAAATACCTGCCCAGGTTGCAGGTGGAGATCCGCGATGGCGCCGGCGAGCTGGTGGCGCGGGTCGACAAAACCCTATATGTGCGGCTCAAGCCGCAAGCGAGGCAGGCGTAAGGCATGGAAATGCGCGCAGATCTGTTGATTGTCGGTGCCGGTATGGTCGGCAGCGCCCTGGCCCTGGCCCTGCGCCACAGTGGTCTGGAAATCCTCCTGCTCGATGGCGGCCCGCTGTCGGTCAAGCCTTTCGATGCCGATGCGCCGTTCGAGCCGCGCGTCAGTGCGCTGTCGGCGGCCAGCCAGCGCATCCTTGAGCGCCTTGGCGCCTGGGACGGCATCGCCCGGCGGCGGGTCTCGCCGTACTCGGACATGCATGTCTGGGATGGCAGTGGCACCGGGCAGATCCACTTCTCGGCGGCTAGCGTGCATGCCCAGGTGCTCGGCCACATTGTCGAGAACCGGGTCATCCAGGATGGCCTGCTGGAGCGCCTGCACGACAGCGACGTCGGCCTGCTGGCCAACGCTCGCCTGGAGCAGCTGCGCCGCTCGGGCGATGAGTGGCTGCTGACCCTCGCCGATGGCCGCACGCTGCGAGCGCCGCTGGTGATCGCCGCCGACGGCGCCAATTCGGCGGTGCGCCGCCTGGCCGGTTGCGAAACCCGTGAGTGGGATTACCTGCACCATGCCATCGTCACCAGCGTGCGTTGCAGCGAAGCGCACCGCACCACGGCCTGGCAGCGGTTCACCGACGAAGGCCCGCTGGCCTTCCTGCCGCTCGATCGTGATGGCAAGCAGGACTGGTGCTCGATCGTCTGGTCGACCACCCCGGAGCAGGCCGAGCAGGCCATGGCAATGGACGACGCGGCGTTCTGCACGGCGCTGGAGCGGGCTTTCGAGGGGCGTCTGGGCGAGGTGCTGGAAGCGGACCCGCGGGTGTGTGTACCGCTGCGCCAGCGCCATGCCAAGCGTTATGTGGAGGAGGGCCTGGCGTTGATCGGCGATGCCGCCCACACCATTCACCCGCTGGCGGGGCAGGGGGTCAACCTGGGCTTCCTCGATGCCGCGGTGCTGGCCGAGGAGCTGGTGCGCGCCACCGAGCGTGGCGAGCGTCTGGCTGATGTGAAGGTATTGAGCCGCTACGAGCGCCGGCGCATGCCGCACAACCTGGCGCTGATGGCGGCGATGGAGGGCTTCGAGCGATTGTTCCAGGCCAACCCGTTGCCGTTGCGCTGGTTGCGTAACAGCGGCTTGAAGCTGGTGGAGCAGATGCCTGAGGCCAAGGCGATGTTCGTGCGTCAGGCGCTGGGGCTTAGCGGTGACTTGCCGGAGCTGGCCAAGGCTTGAGATTGCCGGGGCTGCTTTGCAGCCCTTTCGCCGGCAAGCCGGCTCCCACACGGGTGGTACCACCTTAAGTCACTGTGGGAGCTGGCTTGCCAGCGAAAGGACTGCAAAGCAGTCCTCTGCAACATCTGGTAACTGCTCCGCAGGTGAGCCAGAAAATGGGATTCACTACCATTCGCACCTCTCATATCAGCGAGGAGTGCCCCCCATGTTGCCCCGCAAACCCCTACTGGCCGCCCTGGCCCTCACGCTGTTCGGCGGCACCGCCCAGGCAGCGGACGAAGTGGTGGTGTACTCCTCGCGCATCGACGAGCTGATCAAGCCGGTGTTCGACGCCTACACCGCCAAGACCGGCGTCAAGGTCAAGTTCATCACCGATAAAGAAGCGCCGCTGATGCAGCGCATCAAGGCCGAGGGCCAGAACGGCGTGGCCGACCTGCTGCTCACCGTCGATGCCGGCAACCTCTGGCAGGCCGAGCAGATGGGCATCCTGCAGCCGATCAAGTCGGACATCATCGACAAGAACATCCCCGCGCAATACCGCGCTTCGTCCCACGACTGGACTGGCCTGAGCCTGCGTGCGCGGACCATCGTCTACTCCACCGAGCGCGTCAAACCTTCGGAGCTGAGCACCTACGAAGCCCTGGCCGACAAGCAGTGGGAAGGCCGCCTGTGCCTGCGTACGGCGAAGAAGGTCTACAACCAGTCGCTGACCGCCACGCTGATCCAGAACCACGGCGAGGCTGAAACCGAAAAACTGGTCAAAGGCTGGGTCAACAACCTGTCCACCGACGTGTTCTCCGACGACACCGCATTGCTCAATGCCATCGCTGCCGGCCAGTGCGACGTGGGCATCGTCAACACCTACTACTACGGCCGCCTGCACAAAGAGAAACCTGACCTGCCAGTGAAGCTGTTCTGGCCCAACCAGGGCGACCGTGGCGTGCACGTCAACCTGTCGGGTATCGGCCTGACCAAGCATGCACCGCACCCGGAAGCGGCGAAGAAGCTGGTGGAGTGGATGACCGGCGAGGAAGCGCAGAAACTGTTCGCCGACATCAACCAGGAGTTCCCGGCCAACCCGAAGGTGAAGCCTTCGGAAGAAGTGGCGGCCTGGGGCAGCTTCAAGGCTGACAGCATTCCGGTGGAAGTGGCCGGCAAGCGCCAGGCCGAGGCTATTCGCTTGATGGATCGGGCTGGCTGGAACTGAGTTTCAGCGCTTATCCTTGCGGGGCCTTCAAGGCCCCCTTCGCGGCTAAAGCCGCTCCCACAGGTTTTGTGCTGCCAGCAAGGTTTGCGCGATCCCTGTGGGAGCGGCTTTAGCCGCGAACGACCGCGCAGCGGTCGCAATCCGTAACCGAGATCCCCGCCTTGCCCCACGCCCCCCAACGCCGCTGGTACCCCCCGGTCCTTCTCATCGCCGCGCTGGTCCTGCTGCCGCTGAGCGTCCTGCTGCTGTCCTGGCAGACGGTCGACCTGCAGATCTGGTCGCACCTGCTCGACACCCAGATGAGCCGCCTGCTGGGCAACACCTTGACCCTGGTGCTGGGCGTCGGTGTCGGCGTGACCGTGGTGGGCGTGAGCCTGGCGTGGCTCACCAGCCTCTGCGAATTCCCCGGGCGGCGTTGGCTGGATTGGGCGTTGATGCTGCCATTCGCCATCCCGGCCTATGTCCTGGCGTTCGTGTTCGTCGGCCTGCTGGATTTCGCCGGCCCCGTGCAGAGTGCCCTGCGCGAAGTCTTCGGGCCGATGCGCCTGCCCCGGGTGCGCTCCACCGGCGGGGTGATCACCGTGCTGGTGCTGGTGTTCTACCCCTACGTCTACCTGCTGGCGCGCACCGCGTTTATGGCCCAGGGCAAGGGCCTGATGGAGGCAGCGCGGGTGCTGGGGTTGTCGCCGTTGCAGGCGTTCTGGCGGGTGGCATTGCCCATGGCGCGGCCGGCCATCGGTGCGGGTATCGCCCTGGCGCTGATGGAGACACTGGCCGATTTCGGCGCGGTGTCGGTGTTCAACTTCGACACCTTCACCACTGCCATCTACAAGACCTGGTACGGCTTCTTCAGCCTGTCCAGCGCGGCGCAGCTGGCCAGCCTGCTGCTGCTGGCCGTAATGCTGGTGCTGTACGGCGAGCGGCGTTCACGCGGCGCCAGCCGCAGCGGCAACGAACGGCCACGGGGGCAGGCGCTCTACCACCTGCGGGGCATCAAGGCGTTCGCCGCCAGCAGCTGGTGCCTGCTGGTGTTCGCCTGCGCCTTCGTCATCCCGCTGCTGCAACTGCTGGTGTGGTGCTGGCAGCGGGGCCGGCATGACCTCGACGAACGTTATCTCGGGCTGGTGCTGCATACCCTCTACCTGGGTGGCATGGCGGCGCTGATCACCGTCTGCGCCGCCTTGCTGCTGGCCTTTGCCCGGCGCCAGGCGCCGACCACCGGCATCCGCGCCGGGGTCGGCCTGGCGAACCTGGGCTATGCCTTGCCGGGCTCGGTGCTGGCGGTGTCGATCATGCTGGCGTTCAGTTACCTCGACAATCAATTGGTGATTCCGTTTTCGCAATGGCTGGGTGGGGCGGGCAAGCCGCTGCTGCTGGGCAGCCTGTCGGCGTTGCTGCTGGCCTACCTGGTGCGCTTCATCGCTGTCGCCTACGGCCCGCTGGAAAGCAGCCTGGAGCGCATCCGCCCGTCGTTGCCGGAGGCTTCCCGCAGCCTTGGGGTCGCCGGGCCGAGATTGTTTTTCAAGGTGTATCTGCCGTTGCTGGTGCCGGGTGCCATGAGCGCTGCGTTGCTGGTGTTCGTCGACGTGCTCAAGGAAATGCCGGCAACCCTGCTGATGCGCCCGTTCGGCTGGGACACCCTGGCCGTGCGGGTGTTCGAGATGACCAGCGAGGGCGAATGGGCGCGCGCCTCGTTGCCGGCGCTGAGTCTGGTGCTGGTCGGCCTGCTGCCGGTCATCGGTTTGATCCGCCGCTCGGCCCATCGTCCGGGGCAACCGCGCTAAAGGTGTCAGGCCGACAGCTTGCGGCTACAATGCGCGGCATTCGCAGCGGCGGCTCCTACAAGAACAGGTGATGACTGAACATCGCCGACTGCCGCCGCCTCGCCACGCCCGGAAGGAGAAACCCATGGGACAGCGTACGCCTCTGTATGACCTGCACCTGGCGCTCGGCGCCAAGACGGTCGATTTTGGCGGTTGGGACATGCCCCTGCACTACGGCTCGCAAGTCGAGGAGCACCATCAGGTGCGCAGTGACTGCGGGGTCTTCGATGTCTCCCACATGACCGTCATCGACATCGATGGCTGTGCCGCCACCCCTTGGCTGCAACATCTGCTGGCCAATGACGTGACCCGCCTCGACGCCCCCGGCAAGGCCCTCTACAGCCCGCTGCTGAACGCCGACGGCGGGGTGATCGACGACCTGATCGCCTACCGCACCGAGGACGGCTATCGCCTGGTGGCCAACGCGGCCACCCGCGACAAGGTGCAGGCCTGGCTGCAGGCGCACAGCGCCGGTTTTGCCATCAATTTCAAGCTGCGCCCGGAACTGGCGATCCTCGCCATCCAGGGCCCGCAAGCCCGCGAGAAGGTCGCAGCCCTGCTCAGCCCCGCACGCGCGGCCCTGATCCGCGAGCTGCGCCCGTTCGAAGGCGTTGCCGAAGGTGACTGGTTCATTGCCCGCACCGGCTACACCGGCGAAGACGGCCTGGAGATCATCCTGCCCGGCGCGCAGGCCCCGGCGTTCTTCAACGACCTGGTCGGTGCCGGCATTGCCCCGAGCGGCCTGGGTGCCCGCGACACCCTGCGCCTGGAGGCCGGCATGAACCTCTATGGCCAGGACATCGACGAAGCCCACACCCCGCTGACCTCCAACCTGGGCTGGAGTGTTGCCTGGGAGCCGGCCAGCCGCGAATTCATCGGCCGGGCCGGCCTGCTGGCGGAAATCGAGCAAGGTGTGCAGGAAAAGCTGGTCGGCCTGGTGCTGGAGGAGCGCGGCGTGCTGCGCGCCCACCAGGTGGTCCGTGTATCCGGGATTGGCGAAGGGGAGATCACCAGTGGTAGTTTCTCTCCTACGCTGAGCAAGTCCATTGCCCTGGCCCGCGTGCCCATTGCTACTGGCGAACGCGCCGAGGTGGAGATCCGCGGCAAGTGGTACCCGGTGCGGGTGGTCAAACCGACCTTCGTGCGCCACGGCAAGATCCTGATCTGACTAATTAAACGGCGGGCCAACCGCTGACCCAATCGAGGAATACAAGACTATGAGCCAAATCCCCGCCGACCTGCGTTTTGCCGATAGCCATGAATGGGCCCGCCTGGAAGCCGACGGCACAGTGACCGTTGGTATCAGTGACCATGCCCAGCAAGCCCTGGGTGACGTGGTGTTCGTCGAGCTGGCCGAAGTCGGCAAGGTGTTCGCCGCAGGCGACGCTGCCGGCGTGGTCGAGTCGGTGAAGGCTGCCTCCGATATCTACGCCCCGATCGCTGGCGAAGTGATCGCGGTCAACGAAGAGCTGGCCGACAGCCCGGAGCTGCTCAACGAAGAGCCATACGCGTCCTGGATCTTCAAGCTCAAGCCAAGCAACCCGGCCGAGCTGGACAAGCTGCTGGATGCTGCTGGCTACAAGGCTGCCATCGGCGAGTAAGCCTGAGGGCCCTATCGCGGGGCAAGTCGCACCGGCGTACCGCCGCTCCCACAATCTGGATACTCCCAAGGATTGGGTGGTGTCCTCGACCTGGCGTGGGAGCGGGCTTGCCCCGCGATGGCCCTGGCACTGCAAGCGCAAGTTTTCCCGCAACATCGCCGATCCCTTCCTAGACTTGTAAGTCTCCATGAGAACTGGTCCAGGAAGAGATCGTCGCCATGTCCCAGTCGCCGTCCCTGCATCAACTGCAAGTACCCAACTCATTCCTGAGTCGCCACCTGGGGCCCGATGCCCAGGAGCAGCAGGCCATGCTCGATGCCCTTGGCGTCGCCAGCCGCGGCGAACTGATCGAGCAGACCGTGCCGCCCGGCATCCGTTTCAACCGCCCGCTCGACCTGCCGCCGGCCCTCGATGAACAGGCCGCCCTGGCCAAGCTCGCCGGCTATGCCGCGCAGAACCAGCTGTGGACCAGCCTGATCGGCATGGGCTACCACGCCACCGTCACCCCCACCGTCATCCTGCGCAACGTGCTGGAGAACCCGGGTTGGTACACCGCCTACACGCCCTACCAGCCCGAGATCGCCCAGGGGCGCCTGGAAGCGCTGCTGAACTACCAGCAGATGGTCATCGACCTCACCGGCCTGGCCCTGGCCAACGCCTCGCTGCTGGACGAGGCCACTGCCGCCGCCGAGGCCATGGCCCTGGCCAAGCGCGTGGCGCGCAGCAAGAGCAACGCGTTCTTCGCCGACGAGCATTGCCATCCGCAAACCCTGTCGGTGCTCAAGACCCGCGCTGAAGGCTTCGGCTTCGACCTGATCATCGACTCTGTGGATAACCTCGCCAGCCACCAGGTGTTCGGCGCCTTGCTGCAATACCCCGACACCCACGGCGAAGTGCGAGACCTGCGCCCGCTGATCGACCAGTTGCACGGCCAACAGGCCCTGGCCTGCGTCGCGGCGGATATCCTCAGCCTGGTGGTGCTCACCCCGCCCGGCGAACTGGGCGCCGACGTGGTGCTCGGGTCCACCCAGCGGTTTGGCGTGCCCATGGGCTTCGGTGGCCCTCACGCGGCCTATTTCGCCTGCCGTGACGACTACAAGCGGGCCATGCCCGGGCGCATCATCGGGGTGTCCCGCGATGCCCGCGGCAACACTGCGCTGCGTATGGCCCTGCAAACCCGCGAGCAGCACATCCGTCGCGAGAAGGCCAACTCCAACATCTGCACCGCGCAGGTGCTGCTGGCCAACATTGCCAGCTGCTACGCCGTCTACCACGGCCCCGAGGGCCTGCAACGCATCGCCCAGCGGGTGCACCGGCTGACCTTCATTCTTGCCGCCGGGCTGCAAAGCAAAGGCATCAAGCGCCTCAACCAGCACTTCTTCGACACCCTCACGCTGGACGTCGGCGGCACCCAGGCGGCGATCATCGAAAGCGCCGAGGCTGCCCGCATCAACCTGCGCATCCTTGGCCGTGGGCATCTGGGCCTGAGCCTGGACGAAACCTGCGACGAAGCCACGGTGCTCAAGCTGTTCGACATCTTCCTCGGCGTCGACCACGGCCTGGACATCGCCACCCTGGACCAGCAAGCCCTGCCCGAGGGCATCCCCGGCGCCCTGGTGCGGCGCACGCCGATCCTGCAGCACCCGGTGTTCAACCTGCACCACAGCGAAACCGAGATGCTGCGCTACCTCAAGCAGCTGGAGAACAAGGACCTGGCGCTCAACCAGTCGATGATTCCGCTGGGCTCCTGCACCATGAAACTCAACGCCACCAGCGAGATGATCCCGATCACCTGGCCCGAGTTCGCCCTGCCGCACCCGTTCGCCCCGGCCGCCCAGGTGCTGGGCTACAAGGCGATGATCGACGAGCTGGAAAGCTGGTTGTGCGCCATCACCGGTTTCGACGCCATCTGCATGCAGCCCAACTCCGGCGCTCAGGGCGAGTACGCGGGGCTGATGGCGATCACCCGCTACCACCAGAGCCGTCACCAACCCAGGCGCACTCTGTGCCTGATTCCGTCCTCGGCCCACGGCACCAACCCGGCGTCGGCGCAGATGGCCGGCATGGAGGTGGTGATCGTCGAGTGCGACGAGCAGGGCAACGTCGACCTCGACGACCTCAAGGCCAAGGCCCAGGCCGCTGGCGAACGGCTGTCCTGCCTGATGATCACCTACCCCTCGACCCATGGCGTGTACGAGGAGGGCATCCGCGAGATCTGCGAGGTGATCCACCAGCACGGCGGCCAGGTGTACATGGATGGCGCCAACCTCAACGCCCAGGTGGGGCTGGCGCGCCCGGCCGACATCGGTGCCGACGTCTCGCACATGAACCTGCACAAGACCTTCTGTATCCCCCATGGCGGAGGTGGCCCGGGCATGGGGCCGATCGGCATCCGTGCGCACCTCAAGCCGTTCGTTGCCAGCCACCCTGTCGTGCCGGTGCCCGGGCTGGACCCGAACAACACGGCGGTGAGTGCCGCGCCGTGGGGCAGCGCCAGCATTCTGCCGATCAGCTGGATGTACATCGCCATGATGGGGCCACAGCTGGCCGATGCCAGTGAGGTGGCGATCCTGTCGGCCAACTACCTGGTCAGTCAGTTGCGCGATGCCTTCCCGGTGCTCTACAGCGGGCGCAACCAGCGGGTGGCCCACGAGTGCATCCTCGACCTGCGCCCGCTCAAGGCGCTGACTGGCATCAGCGAGGAGGACGTGGCCAAACGCCTGATGGACTATGGCTTCCATGCCCCGACCATGTCGTTCCCGGTGCCGGGCACCTTGATGGTCGAACCTACCGAGAGTGAGTCGAAGGCCGAGCTGGACCGGTTTGTCGAAGCGATGCTGGCGATACGCGCCGAGATCGCGCAGGTGCAGGACGGCAACTGGCCGGCCGAGGACAACCCGCTCAAGCATGCCCCGCACACCCTGGCCGATGTGTTGGCGCCGTGGAACCGGCCCTACAGCATCGAGCAGGGCATCGCCCCCAGCGCTCACGCGCGCCAGCATAAATACTGGCCGGCGGTGAACCGGGTCGACAATGTGTATGGGGACAGGAATCTGTTCTGTTCGTGTGTGCCGGTGGAGGCGTATCGCTAAAAGGAACTGTGCCCTGCTAATAGGCAGCGAGCCCCCAGAAGAGCGTTCTGCTCATCGGGCCGTTTGCTGCTGGCCGTCGCTCGGTGATTTGTCGTATTTATGAATAGGCATGATAAGTGATGGCGCATAGTAGTGCGCCGACAGCCATGAGGAGTTCGCCGATGAAAAGTTGATATTTCAGAAATTTTGGGAAGTTGTCTATTTCTTCTTTTTTTATTTTTCCAAGGCGGATATGCATTTGCTTGGTCGGCCAATGCAATAAACCTGCGATGGTGCCGGTTATCATTAATTTCCCCCAAGCCCCAAACATACACCATAAAGCGCTTTGAAGCCTTAGCCACTCACTGCTTTTCAAGGCTGAGAGCATGATGTTCAGATTTTTGGTCCATGCCAGGCGAGCAATGATGAAAAGCCCTATTAACAGGATTACCCACGGGGTAAGGGCAATGAAAAGTTTCCAGGATTTCGAGGATGACGCTAATTCAACAAGTAGGCTCATGTTGTAGTCACTCCGAGTACAGGGATTCAAACAGGACATCGCCGGTGATTTCTCCCGCCGTCATTCCGCCCACGCCCCCTACCAAGACTGCTGCGCCAGTTACGGCTATGACGCAGACAGTTGCACTAACCGGGCCAAGGCTAAGGCACGCCGCCCCTGTTACATATTTTGCCTAGGCGCGCTCGGTGATTTGTCGTGTTTATGAATAGGCATGATAAGTTATGGCGCATAGCAATGCGCCGATAGCTATGAGGAGTTCGCCGATGAGAAGTTGATATTTTAGGGGTTTGGGAAAATTATCTATTTCTTCTTTTTTAATTTTCCCAAGGCGGATGTGCAAATTTTTTATCGGCCAGTGCAATAAGCTTGCGATGGTGCCGGTTATCAGGAATTTCCCCCAAAGCCCAAACATACTCCATATAGCGCTTTCAAACCTTAGCCATTCACTGCTTTTCAGGGCTGAGAGCATGATTTCCAGATTTTTGGTCCATGCCAGGCGAGTAATGATGAAAAGCCCTGTTAGCAGGATCACGCACGGGGTAAGGGCAATGAAAAGCTTCCAGGACTTCGAGGATGATGCCAATTCAACAAGTAGGCTCATGTTGTAGTCACTCCGAGTACAGGGATTCAAAAAGGACATCGCCAATGTTTTCTCCCACCGCCATTCCGCTCATGCTCCCTGCCAGAGTTGTTGCGCCAGTTACGGCTATGACGCAAACGGTCGCACTGACCGGGCCAAGGCTAAGGCACACAGCCCCTGTTACATATTTTGCTAAAAAGCCGGCAGTCGCGCCGCCAGCAAGGCCCCCTGCAAAATTTCCAGACTCAGTGAAACGAATTTTTTTACAGGCAGTCGTTTCACCGGCTCGGCATGCCTCTTGGACTTTCAAAAGCGATGAAGAACCACCAAGGATAATCCCTACGCTCCCTCCATATTTCAGGTAGTTGGACATTTTTGCTAATTTATCCAAGTGAGTCGAGTAGCCCGGAATTTGTCCCGGCCCGCCGGCCTTGCTCCAATGATGGACCAGGCTTCTGCTTGATATACCAAGGTCTCTACGCAAGGAATCATGGCTGCCAAGGTCCATATGCTTGTTGAGAAAGGTGATTTTTAACTGTGTATCCAGTTTTCGGAAGAGCTCCTTGCGGGCACTGAAGAACTCTGGGCTTTTCAGGTGGCCGTGCTTTTGAAATTGTTGCTGATGCAAGTGCTCTATACCGCGCAGTGTGCCCTGCAACTCCTCAAGTGATCTGGCCATCATCGTCTGGACAACGCCCATCGATAAGCTTGCATCTGCGAGCAGGCCTGCAATATCGCTCTGGTGACGCATCATGAAATCCGCCTCCTCGGCGTTCATTTCCGTCAGTGCCTCCCGTGCCCTCTGCGCTGCGGCCATCAACTCGGCCTCTTCGCGGGTGCAGGCATGGCTATTGTCCGGGTCGCCGATGACGAAGATCTCTCCGGCCTTGAAGCCTTGAGCGAAGGTGGGGTTGAGCCGTTGCAAGCGGGCGACTGGCAGCGAGCCGCGCACCTCGAACAGGCGCATGAGTAACTGAGGGAATGAGGTGCTGCGTTGCACTATGTGAAACCCAGGTTCAAGGCCGCCGGGGGCGGCCGAAGCCATGGGCGATGTGGCGCGAGCAAAGGCCTGTGGCTGGGGTGGAGCGTTGCGACGCAAGCTATCGGAGGTGGGCAGGTGTGCCGAATTCGCCAGTGCCGCGACTTGCCGGTTCATTGGAGCCAAGACGTAGTTGCTACCTGCTGGGCACCCGCATTGCACGGGGGTGCCATCTACAGCGACAGGGATGCCATCCTGAAGCCAGCGTGACTCGCCATCGACGATCGTGCCTTCCTTGCCGCACCGCGGACATGGCGTGGTACGGTCGCCTTCGAGTAGCCAGCGGCGGCCATGGAAAGTACCGCGAGCCTGGCCAGCGATACAGGTGGCATCAGTACTGGTGAGATCGCCGTCCAGGCCTTGGCCTTTACCGAAGATGTTCATGCGCTGGCTCATGCTGCTGCTTCCTTGTGAGTGGAAGCGCGGACGCTAGCAGCCTGGGAACTGTCTTTTTTTAGCTCAGGAGAGTTAGAGAAAGGTCCTACGGCATTTGGCGATTTGTATGGCGCTGCCGTATGGAAATAGGGCGCCTCGGAGCGGCATTTGAGCTTTGTATGGGGACCGGAACCTGTTCTGTTCGTGTGTGCCGGTGGAGGCGAATCGCTGAAATTGCCCCGCCCTGTGGAAGCAGCAATTTTGTGTTGCTTCTACTGGCCTCATCGCTGGCAAGCCAGCTCCCACAAGGTTTGCCCATGGCCTGGGCTGATGCGGTCGGGGTGGGAGCCGGCTTGCCGGCGATTGGGCTACACAGCAGCCTCCTGGATCACTCGGCTACGGCATTCTTGGCCAGGATTGCGTTGGCCAGTTCCATGTCGCTGGCCTGCACGCTCGGGTTGTCGGCGCGAACCTGGTTGATGGCAGCTTCCAGGAACGGCCCGCGAATCGCGCCGTCACTGGCAACGAAGCTGCCGGCGTCATCCTGCGCGGCGACGATCAGCTTGTGGTCCTTGAAGGTCAGGTAGGTCGAGGCAGTGGTGGCACCCGAGGAGATGACGTTACGCCAGAACGTGTCGGCCATGGCGGAGCCAATGGGCAGCGCGAACAGGACGGTGGCTGCGATGGCTGTTTTGAAACGCATGATGAATCACCTCGGTCTTTGAGGGCTGTTTGAGATGCCCGTTGGATCATGCCTGCCCAGGCCAAGTTCCCGTTCACACAGGGGATTTCTCACTTATCCACAGACCCGCAGCACCTCCTCCAGGGTGGTCAGGCCCTGCTCGACGCGGTCCTGGCCGCAGCGTTGCAGGTCACGCAGGCCATCGGCCTGTGCCTGCCGGCGCAGGGTGGCCAGGTCGGCGCCCGGGGTGATCCGTTCACGCAGGCTGACGCTGACCCTGAGCAACTCGAACAAGCCTGTGCGGCCCTGGAAACCGCTGCCCCGGCACTGGCGACAGGCCTGCTCCTGCCGGGCGCTGTCGCGGCAGGCCGGGCACAGGGTGCGCACCAGGCGCTGGGCCAGCACGCCGATCAGCGTGGCCTTGATCAGGTAGTCGGCCACACCCAGTTCCTGCAGGCGGGTAATGGCACCGCAGGCATCGTTGGTGTGCAGGGTGGACAGCACCAGGTGCCCGGTCAGCGCCGCTTGCACGGCCACCTGCGCGGTCTCGGGGTCACGGATCTCACCGATCATGATGATGTCCGGGTCCTGGCGCAGCAGGGCGCGCACGCCGTCGGCAAAGTTCAGGTCCAGGCCTGGTTGGACCTGCAGCTGGTTGATGGCAGGCTCCAGGCGTTCGATGGGGTCCTCGATGCTGCACAGGTTCACCTGGGGTGTGGCCAGGTGCCTGAGGCTGGCATACAGCGTACTGGTCTTGCCCGAGCCGGTGGGCCCAGTGACCAGCAGGATGCCCTGGCGCTGTTGCAACAGCGCCTGCCACTGCTGCAGCAGCGAGCCACCCAGCCCCAGGCGTTCGAGGGTGTCATGCCGTTGTCGGGGGTCGAACAGGCGCAGTACCAGCTTCTCGCCGAACGGCGTGGGCAGGGTGGAGAGCCGCAACTCGATGTCCGCCCCACCCGGTAGACGGCTTTTAAGCCGGCCATCCTGGGGTCGGCGTTTCTCCGCCACGTTCATCCGCCCCAGGTGTTTCAGGCGGCTGACCATGGCTAGTGCAACCGCCGCCGGGAAGGCGTAGACCGCGTGCAGCAGGCCGTCGATGCGCAGGCGCAGGTGGCCCTGCGCCTGGCGCGGCTCCAGGTGGATATCGCTGGCGCCTTGTTCGATGGCGTACTGCAGCATCCAGTCGACGATGTGCACGATGTGGGCGTCGTCGGCACTGGCTTGAGCATGGCTGGCGCCCAGCTCCAGCAACTGCTCCAGCTCGCCCAGGCGCGGTGACTGCTGCTGCCCGGCACCGTGCACCGAGTGGGCCAGGTCGTAGAAGGTCGTCGCCAGCTGGCGCAGTTGCCTGGGGCTGGCCAGCACCCGGCGCACCTGCTTGCCAAGGCTCAGGGCCAGGTCGGCTTCCCACTCGCGCTGGTAGGGCTGGGCGCTGGCCACGGTAATGCTGCTGTCGTCCATGGCCACCGCAAGGATGCCGTGGCGCTGAGCGAATGCCGCAGAAACCAGGTTGCCGAGGCGGGCCAGGTCGATCTGTAGCGGGTCGATGTGCAGGAACGGCTGGCCAGCCTGATGCGCCAGCCAGCGGCAGAGGCTATCCAGCCCGAGGGCCTGGCCTGGGTGCAGCGGGTCTGGCAGGGCCAGGCCGGCAATCAGTTCCAGAGGATGGTCGGCGGGGTGGGACCTTGCCCGTTCGAGTGCCTGCAGGGCATCGCCGGCGGTGATCCGCTGCTCGGCCAGCAGGGCGTCGAGCAGGCGGTTGAGGTCGAGGTCATGGCTATCCTTGGCGAGCATGGCGGCGTCCTGGCCAGGTGAACGAAGGCCTGGAAAGGCTAGCCCGGGTGGCCCACCCGCGGTGCGGCAAAGGATTTCCGGATCTTGCCGCCGGCGGCCTTCAGCTGACTGCCGCGTGCGCCAGGCGCGGCAGGTTGTGCAGGCTGACTTCGGCGACGCAGACCAGGTTGCGCAACTTTTGCGCGATCACTTCGGCGCGGTGCCAGCTCAGGCCGCCGATACCGATCTGCACATCGAGCAGGTCGTCGCACTGGCTCACCTGCACGCTGTGTGGGGTGAGAAATTGCAGCGCGAACAGGTTCAGTACCCGGCACAGGGTGTCCGGCTCGGCTTCGGCCAGCAGGTGGTAGTGCACGGTGCTGTGCGCGGCCGTGGCGGCCCAGGCGTCGCTGCGGGGCGAAGTGAGGGGGCGTTCGAGTGCGTTCATGCTGGGTCTCCGCGAAAGTGCAGAAATTCTTGCACGTTCGGCGGGGCATATTTTCGCTATGATTTGGCCATTTACGGTTTTGACGAATTAGACAATTCGTTTTATGGCGCATTGGGGAATCAATCATGCAAAGCGAACTGGATGCCTATGACCGGCGCATTCTCGAGGTGCTGCAGGCGGACGCTTCATTGTCCAGTGCGCAGGTCGCCGAGCGCGTGGGCCTGTCGCAATCGCCCTGCTGGCGCCGCATTCAGCGTCTGAAAGAGGAGGGGGTGATCCGCGGCCAGGTGACCCTGCTGGATCGCAAGAAGGTGGGGCTGAATACGCAGATCTTCGCCGAGGTGAAGCTCAATGCCCACGGCCGCTCGAACTTCGCCGAGTTCACCGAGGCGATCCGCGGCTTCCCCGAGGTGCTGGAGTGCTACGTGCTGATGGGCTCGGTGGATTTCCTGCTGCGTATTGTCACCCCGGACATCGAAGCCTACGAACGGTTCTTCTTCGAAAAGCTGTCGAATGTGCCGGGGATCCAGGAGGTCAATTCGATCGTGGCCTTGTCCGAGATCAAGTCCACGACCAGCCTGCCCTTAACGCGCTGAGGGCGACTTGAGCAGGTACTTCCAGGCGCGGTTCTGTTCGATGGCACGGGCCTGCTCGATGCGTGCTTCCAGCAGCTCGTCCTTGTGCTCATCGACCAGCGCTTGCTCGGCCAGCTCATGCAGCTTGTTCAGCTCACCGTACAGACGGTCCTGCTGGGGCAGGTCGAGCACCTGGCGGGCATGGTGCATCCAGGCCTGTACCGACTCGATGCGCGGCAGCTGCTCGGCCAGGTCTTCCGGGCGCTGTACGTACAGCGGCAGCTTGAGGGCGCGGGCTTCTTCGCCGAGCAGGTGCTGCAGCCAGCTGGCCAGTTGCGCCTTGCCCTGGCGTTCGCCACGGCCTTTGCGCTCGACGGTCCAGGCACGGGCGCTCAGCCAGCGCGCGGTCTGCAGGGAGAACTGGCCCCAGCGCGGGTCTTCCAGCTCTTCAATGAACTGCTCGGGCGCGGCGCGGCGGATGTCTTCGTCCTCGTTGCCGGCCAGCACCAGTGGGCGCCAGTCTTCCAGCAGAGCGTCGAGGCTGGCGCGCAGCTCGCGGGTGGCAGCGCGCGGCGCGGCCTGACCAAGGCTGCCCGTGAGTGCACGCAGTTCGGCCAGGCAGCGCACCCAGTCCTGCAGCAGGCGCCAGTGGCCGGTGTGGCGGTACTGCTCGGCCAGGCGCTGGCTGCTGCCGAGCAATTGCCAGGCGAGGGCGGCGAAGGCGTCGTCCACTGGCATTTCGGCATCCAGCTCGGCGGTCGGCAGATCCAGCTCGTAGCTGCCTTCGTCGAGCAGGCGGTAGCCGCGTTCGGCCTTGCTGATGTCACAGGGCATCAGTGGCAGCGTGGCGGCCAGTTCGGCGGCCAGCTCCAGCAGCGCTTCGGGCGCGCCTTCGCGCAGTTCGAGCTCCAGCTCGCAGATGGCTTCCTTGCGTTTGCCGGCGATCACGAAACCTTGGTCCAGCGCAGCCTCGATCACCACCTTGGCCTTGCCACGGCCCCAGGAAATTTCCGCGTACTCGCGGGTGAAGTCGGTGGTGAACAACGGCTTGATGGTTTTTTTGTCGAGCTCGGCCAGTTGCTCGGGCCAGCAGCTGGCGTCGAGCTTCTTCAGGTCGAGCTTGACCTTGTCCAGCTGCCACTCGTGCTCGTTGCGCTCGGACAGGCCGGCTACGCTCTGGCCGCGGCACTTGAGGGTCTGGATGATCACCTCGCCGTCACGACGCAGGCGCAGGGCGACCCGGGCGGCGGACAGCTCACGCTCGGGGGTGTCGAAATACTGATTGAGCAGTTCGCGGGTCTGCCAGCCGGACTTGTTGCGCTTTTTCAGCAGCGGGTGCTCGCGCAGGGCGGCAAGGGTCTCGGGGCTGGCGCGGAGTTTGAGTTCGGTTTCAGTGTGCATCGCGGGCTCGCAGGGAGGGGGCATCGTTGCCGGGCAGTCTACAGGAGTCGGCTGTGGCCTGCCGGTTTTGGGGCCGCTTTGCGGCCCATCGCGGGTAAACCCGCTCCCACAGGGATTGCGTGGTACCCGGCAAGCGCTTGCTCTGCGCAGGGATGGCATTGTTATGATGAGCTTCGATGCCGTCGAGGAGTCCGCGCATGCCGTTGCCGTCGCTGAAAGACCAGTTCGCCGCCCTGATCGCCGCCCCGTCGGTCAGTTGCACCCAGCCTGCGCTGGACCAGTCCAACCGCCCGGTCATCGACCTGCTGGCCGGTTGGCTGGGCGACCTGGGCTTCAAATGCGAAATCCAGCAGGTCACCTCCGGCAAGTTCAACCTGCTGGCCAGCCGCGGCACCGGCCCGGGCGGGCTGGTGCTGGCGGGGCACAGCGACACTGTGCCCTACGATCCGCAGCTGTGGCAAAGCGACCCGCTGAAGCTGACCGAGGTCGATGGCCGCTGGGTCGGGCTGGGCAGCTGCGACATGAAGGGCTTCTTCGCCTTGGTCATCGACGCGGTGATTCCGCTGCTGGAGCACGACTTCAAGCAACCGCTGCTGATCCTCGCCACCTGCGACGAGGAGAGCTCGATGTCCGGTGCCCGCGCCCTGGCCGAAGCCGGCCAGCCGCTCGGCCGTGCGGCGGTGATCGGCGAGCCCACCGGGCTAAAGCCGATCCGCATGCACAAGGGCATCCTCATGGACCGCATCGACATCCTTGGGCGCAGCGGCCATTCGTCGGACCCGTCCCTCGGCCACAGCGCCCTGGAGGCCATGCATGCGGTGATGGGCGAGCTGATGAGCCTGCGCCGCGGCTGGCAGGAACAGTACCGCAATCCCCAGTTCACGGTGCCCACGCCAACCCTGAATTTCGGCTGCATCCATGGCGGCGACAACCCCAACCGGATCTGTGGCCAGTGCGCGCTGGAATTCGACCTGCGCCCGCTGCCGGGCATGGATGTCGAGCAGCTGCGCGCGGCCATTCGCGGCAAACTGGCGCCGCTGGCCGAGCGCCACGAGGTGCGCATCGACTACGCGCCGCTGTTCCCCGAGGTGCCACCCTTCGAGCAGGCCGCCGACTGCGAACTGGTGCAGCTGGCCGAACGCCTGACCGGCCATCGCGCCGAAGCGGTGGCCTTTGGCACCGAAGCGCCTTATCTTCAGCAGCTCGGCTGCCAGACCATCGTCCTCGGCCCGGGCGACATCGCCTGCGCCCACCAGCCTGGCGAGTACCTGGAAATGTCACGTATCGAGCCTACCGTGCGTCTATTGCGTGACCTGATCCGGCACTATTGCCTGAGCTAAACGTCCATTGAGCTGATTCGTTCCTGCCTAGAGGAGACCGCGCGTGACCGCAAGCCTGTTCCGACGATGACTTTCGAACGTTGTGCGCCTTTTCGTTCTCCGTTCACTTATCCACAGGCCTTGTCATGCCCGATTACGTCAACTGGCTGCGCCATGCTTCTCCCTACATCAACGCCCACCGCGACTGCACCTTCGTGGTCATGCTCCCGGGCGATGGTGTGGAACACCCGAACTTCGGCAATATCGTCCATGACCTGGTGCTGTTGCACAGCCTCGGCGTGCGGCTGGTGCTGGTGCACGGCTCGCGCCCGCAGATCGAAAGCCGCCTGGCCGCCCGCGGCCTGACCCCGCACTACCACCATGGCCTGCGCATTACCGACGCGGCTACCCTCGACTGCGTGATCGATGCGGTCGGCGCCCTGCGCCTGGCCATCGAGGCGCGCCTGTCGATGGACATGGCGGCGTCGCCGATGCAGGGCTCGCGCCTGCGCGTGGCCTCCGGCAACCTGGTCACCGCGCGGCCGATCGGCGTGCTGGAGGGGGTCGATTACCACCACACCGGCGAAGTGCGCCGGGTTGACCGCAAGGGCATCAACCGCCTGCTCGACGAGCGCTCCATCGTGCTGCTGTCGCCGCTGGGCTACTCGCCGACCGGCGAGATCTTCAACCTGGCCTGCGAAGACGTGGCCACCCGCGCCGCGATCGAGCTGGGGGCCGACAAGCTGCTGCTGTTCGGCGCCGAACCCGGCCTGCTGGATGAGAAGGGGCAACTGGTACGCGAATTACGCCCGCAACACATTGCGCCGCACCTGCAGCGCCTGGGCAGCGATTACCAGGCGGAATTGCTGGACGCGGCCGCCGAGGCCTGCAAGGGCGGGGTGGCGCGCAGCCATATCGTCAGTTACGCCGAAGATGGTGCGTTGCTGACCGAGCTGTTCACCCGCGGTGGCGGCGGCACGCTGGTGTCCCAAGAGCAGTTCGAAGTGGTGCGCGAGGCGACCATCGACGATGTCGGCGGCCTGCTGGACCTGATCAGCCCGCTGGAAGAGCAGGGCATTCTGGTGCGCCGTTCGCGTGAGGTGCTGGAGCGGGAGATCGAGCAGTTCAGCGTGGTCGAGCGCGAGGGCATGATCATCGCCTGTGCGGCGCTGTATCCGATTGCCGATTCCGAGGCGGGGGAGCTGGCGTGCCTGGCGGTGAACCCGGAGTACCGGCATGGCGGGCGCGGCGACGAGCTGCTTGAACGCATCGAGGCGCGGGCTCGGCAGTTGGGGTTGAAGACCTTGTTCGTGCTGACGACCCGGACCGCACACTGGTTCCGCGAACGTGGCTTTGCGCCCTGTGGCGTGGAGCAGCTGCCGGCGGCGCGAGCGTCGCTGTACAACTTCCAGCGTAATTCGAAGATTTTCGAGAAGCCGTTGTAGGCGCATGCTTGTTGGGGCCTTTTCGCGGGTAAATCGCAGCGGCGAACCGCCGCTCCCACAGGTTATGTGCAAGGCCTGTGGGAGCGGGTTTACCCGCGAAGAAAGCGTCGCTGCAGCCAATGAAAAACGCCGCCCCTGAGGGCGGCGTTTTCGTTTACACGGTATGCAGATACCAGTTGTACTCGAGGTCGGAGATCGAATGCTCGAACTCCTCCAGCTCGCTCTCCTTGCACGCGACGAAGATGTCGATGTACTTCGGATCGATGTACTTGTTGAGGATCTCGCTGTCGTCCAGCTCGCGCAGGGCATCGCGCAGGTTGTTCGGCAGGCTCTGCTCCAGCTGCTCGTACGAGTTGCCTTCGATCGGCTCACCCGGTTCGACCTTGTTGGTCAGGCCGTGGTGCACGCCGGCCAGCACGGCCGCCATCATCAGGTACGGGTTGGCATCGGCACCGGCGACGCGGTGTTCGATGCGCACCGAGTCCGGCGAACCTGTAGGTACACGCAGGGCCACGGTGCGGTTGTCCAGGCCCCAGCTCGGCGCGTTGGGCACGTAGAACTGCGCGCCGAAGCGGCGGTACGAGTTGACGTTGGGGCAGAGGAACGCCATCGAGGCGGGCAGGGTCTCGAGCACACCGCCGACAGCGTGACGTAGCGCGGCGTTCTGCTCGGGATCCTCGCTGGTGAAGATGTTGTTGCCATCTTTGTCCAGCACGGAGATGTGTACATGCAGGCCGTTGCCTGCCTGGCCCGGGTAGGGCTTGGCCATGAAGGTGGTGTCCATTTCATGGTCGTAGGCGATGTTCTTGATCAGCCGCTTGAGCAGCACCGCGTAGTCACAGGCCTTGAGTGGGTCGGCAACGTGATGCAGGTTGACTTCGAACTGTGCCGGGGCGCTTTCCTTGACGATCGCGTCGGCCGGGATGCCCTGCTCTTTCGCGCCTTCGAGGATGTCCTGCAGGCAGTCGGCGTATTCGTCGAGGTCGTCGATCAGGTACACCTGGGTCGACTGCGGGCGCTTGCCCGAAATCGGCGAGCGTGGCGGCTGCGGGCGGCCGTTCACGTTCTCCTGGTCGATCAGGTAGAACTCCAGCTCGAACGCGGCGCAGATGGTCAGGCCCATGTCGGTGAACTTGCTCACCACCTGGCGCAACACTTCACGCGGGTCGGCGAAGAACGGCTCGCCTTCGAGTTCGTGCATGGTCATCAGCAATTGCGCGGTAGGGCGCTTCTGCCATGGCTCGTTGCACAGGGTGTCGGGGATCGGGTAGCAGATGCGGTCGGCATCGCCGATGTCCAGACCGAGGCCCGTGCTTTCGACGGTCGAACCGTTGATATCGAGGGCGAAGAGGGAGGCCGGCAGGTTGATGCCTTTCTCGTAAACCTTGTGCAGGCTCGTGCGCTCGATGCGCTTGCCACGAACCACACCATTCATATCTGCAATCAGAAGGTCAACGTAGAGAACCTCAGGATGTTCCTTAAGGAACGCGTTCGCTTCGTTAAGCTGAACGGCACGCGGGGGTACCGACATGATGCAACACCTTTGTTGTTAAAAATATCAATCAAGGGGGGCTTGCAACCCCAGTCAATCGGAAAGACCGGGTTAAGTCAAGCCAGCCCCATGATGCCCTGAAATGGCACGTCTACGGCAGATTTGCTGCATATCGGGGCGTGCCATTATCCGCTATTTTCGTGCCGAGGGGTTATCCAGAGCGGGCCGTGTTTTATTTTTTACGGAGGAGTTGTGTAAAAAAATGAACAAGGCTAAGCTCGGTCACAACCCAAAACACAATAATACGAGGGTCACATGGTCCGCCTGTCGAGACCTGCCAGCACCGCATGCACGGTGCGCTCAGGTACATCTCCCGGTTACCGTCCGATCATTGCACGCCTGCAACAGTGGGTGGCTGCAGTGGCCGCAATAATTGACGGTTCGCACAAAAAAACCATGCCTCGTAATGCGTTACTGCACGTCTTCCTTTCTATCTGCCCTTTGCTTTCACTGCGGAGCCACTCTTATGGAGTGTATCCACTGGTGTCCTGCGCGCAGGTTTTTGCTTTAGCAATGCACTCCATCCAGAATCAAGGCGCGGGCCTGTCCAGGCCCCTCGGCGCTGTGTGCGCCGACTTTGACCGACGCCAGGCGTCAATGGCAGCCGGTTCCCTGCAACCGGGCCACATTACCTCCTGAGGTATTTATGAGTAACAACCTCGACCAGCTCACCGATTGGTTGAAAGAGCACAAGATCACCGAAGTGGAATGCCTGATCAGCGACCTGACCGGCATCACCCGCGGCAAGATCTCGCCCACCAACAAGTTCATCGCCGAAAAAGGCATGCGCCTGCCCGAGAGCGTGCTGCTGCAGACCGTGACCGGCGATTACGTCGACGACGACATCTATTACGAACTGCTCGATCCGGCCGACATCGACATGATCTGCCGCCCCGACGAGAACGCGGTGTTTCTCGTGCCCTGGGCCATCGAGCCGACCGCCCAGGTGATCCACGACACCTACGACAAGAAGGGCAACCCGGTCGAACTGTCGCCGCGCAACGTGCTCAAGAAAGTCCTCAAGCTCTACGCCGACAAGGGCTGGCAGCCGATCGTCGCGCCAGAGATGGAGTTCTACCTGACCAAGCGCAGCGAAGACCCGGACTTCCCGCTGCAGCCGCCGGTAGGCCGCTCCGGCCGCCCGGAGACCGGCCGCCAGTCGTTCTCGATCGAGGCCGCCAACGAATTCGACCCGCTGTTCGAGGACGTCTATGACTGGTGCGAACTGCAGCAGCTGGACCTCGACACCCTGATCCACGAAGACGGCACCGCGCAGATGGAAATCAACTTCCGTCACGGCGACGCCCTGCACCTGGCCGACCAGATCCTGGTGTTCAAGCGCACCATGCGCGAGGCGGCGCTCAAGCACAACGTAGCCGCCACCTTCATGGCCAAGCCGATGACCGGCGAGCCGGGCAGTGCCATGCACCTGCACCAGAGCGTGGTCGATGCCGCCACCGGCAAGAACATCTTCTCCAATGCCGATGGCAGCATGAGCGAGCTGTTCCTCAACCACATCGGCGGCCTGCAGAAATTCATCCCCGAGGCGCTGCCGCTGTTCGCCCCCAACGTCAACTCGTTCCGCCGCTTCCTGCCCGACACCTCGGCGCCGGTGAACGTCGAGTGGGGTGAAGAGAACCGCACCGTCGGCTTGCGCGTACCGGATGCCGGCCCGCAGAACCGCCGGGTCGAGAACCGCCTGCCGGGCGCCGACGCCAACCCGTACCTGGCCATCGCCGCCAGCTTGCTGTGCGGCTACATCGGCATGGTCGAAGGCATCCAGGCCAGCGCGCCGGTACAGGGCCGCGGCTACGAGCGCCGTAACCTGCGCCTGCCGCTGACCATCGAGGATGCCCTCGAACGCATGGAAATCAGCCGGGCACTGGAGCAGTACCTGGGCAAGAAATTCATTGCCGGCTACGTCGCCACCAAGCGCGCCGAGCATGAAAACTTCAAGCGCGTCATCAGCTCCTGGGAGCGAGAGTTCCTGCTGTTTGCTGTGTGATCAACCCTGAGGCCGCCTGGGCGCGGCCACCGGACCATGGAGAAGCACATGAGCGTCAACAACCCGCAAACCCGTGAATGGCAGACCCTGAGCGGCGAGCACCACCTTGCACCTTTCAGCGACTACAAGCAGCTGAAGGAGAAGGGGCCGCGCATCATCACCAAGGCGCAGGGCGTGCATTTGTGGGACAGCGAGGGCCACAAGATCCTCGACGGCATGGCCGGCCTGTGGTGCGTGGCGGTGGGCTATGGCCGTGAAGAACTGGTGCAGGCGGCAGAAAAGCAGATGCGCGAGCTGCCGTACTACAACCTGTTCTTCCAGACCGCCCATCCGCCCGCGCTGGAGCTGGCCAAGGCGATCACCGACGTGGCGCCCGAGGGCATGACCCATGTGTTCTTCACCGGCTCCGGCTCCGAAGGCAACGACACCGTGCTGCGCATGGTCCGCCACTACTGGGCGCTCAAGGGCAAGCCGCACAAGCAGACCATCATCGGCCGCATCAACGGCTACCACGGCTCCACCTTCGCCGGCGCGTGCCTGGGCGGCATGAGCGGCATGCACGAGCAGGGCGGCCTGCCGATCCCGGGCATCGTGCACATTCCTCAGCCGTACTGGTTCGGTGAGGGCGGCGACATGAGCCCCGACGACTTCGGCGTGTGGGCTGCCGAGCAGCTTGAGAAGAAGATTCTGGAAGTGGGCGAAGACAACGTCGCCGCCTTCATCGCCGAGCCGATCCAGGGCGCCGGTGGCGTGATCATCCCGCCAGAGACCTACTGGCCGAAGGTCAAGGAGATCCTGGCGAAGTACGACATCCTGTTCGTCGCCGACGAAGTGATCTGTGGTTTCGGCCGCACCGGCGAGTGGTTCGGCTCCGACTACTACGACCTCAAGCCTGACCTGATGACCATCGCCAAGGGCCTGACCTCCGGTTACATCCCCATGGGCGGTGTGATCGTGCGTGACAAGGTGGCCAAGGTGATCAGCGAAGGGGGCGACTTCAACCACGGCTTCACCTATTCCGGCCACCCGGTGGCGGCCGCTGTGGGCCTGGAAAACCTGCGCATCCTGCGCGACGAGCACATCGTCGAGAAGGCGCGCACGGAAGTGGCACCCTACTTGCAAAAACGACTGCGTGAGCTGCAGGACCACCCACTGGTGGGCGAAGTGCGCGGCCTGGGCCTGCTCGGTGCGATCGAGCTGGTCAAGGACAAGGCCACCCGCAGCCGTTACGAGGGCAAGGGCGTGGGCATGGTCTGCCGCAACTTCTGCTTCGAAAACGGCCTGATCATGCGCGCCGTGGGCGACACCATGATCATCGCCCCGCCGCTGGTGATTACCCATGCCGAGGTGGACGAACTGGTGGAGAAGGCGCGCAAGTGCCTGGATTTGACGTACGAAGCGATCAAATGACGGTCTGCTAGGCTGGCGAGGTGACATTAAGTCATTACAAGGCTCTGGTTGTGTTGAAACAGCGCCTTGTAACTTGCCAGACTAACGGCTGTTTCAGTCGCCCAGCGCGTGCACCGTGGGCCCTGGCTGCTGAACAGATGGCTTGATAATAAATTCTGGAGCATTACGCATGAAGAAATTGGGCAAGACGCTGCTGGCCGCCGCCCTGATGGGTGCCGTGGCGACCGCTGTTCAGGCTGATGACAAAGTGCTGCACGTCTACAACTGGTCGGACTACATCGCCCCGGACACCGTGGCCAACTTCGAGAAGCAGACGGGCATCAAGGTCGTCTACGACGTCTTCGACAGCAACGAAACCCTCGAAGCCAAGCTGCTGGCGGGCAAGTCGGGCTACGACATCGTCGTGCCGTCCAACAACTTCCTGGCCAAGCAGATCAAGGCTGGCGTCTACCAGGAGCTGGACCGTTCCAAGCTGCCCAACTGGAAAAACCTCGACCCGGCCCTGCTCAAGGCCGTCGGCGACGCCAGCGACCCGGGCAACAAGTTTGCCTTCCCGTACATGTGGGGCTCCATCGGCATCGGCTACAACCCGGAGAAGGTCAAGGCTGCGCTGGGCGTGGACAAGATCGATTCGTGGGACGCCGTGTTCAAGCCTGAGAACATCGCCAAGCTCAAGAGCTGCGGCGTGAGCTTCCTCGATGCACCGACCGAGATGATCCCGGCCGCGCTGCACTACCTGGGCAAGCCAAGCGACAGCACCAAGAAAGAAGACCTGAAGGCCGCCGAAGACCTGTTCCTCAAGATCCGTCCTTCGATCACCTACTTCCACTCCTCCAAGTACATCTCCGACCTGGCCAACGGCAACATCTGCGTGGCCGTGGGTTACTCGGGTGACCTGGAGCAGTCCAAGGCCCGTGCCCACGAGGCCGGCGACAAGGTCAAGCTGAGCTACACCATTCCTAAGGAAGGTGCCGGTACCTTCTACGACATGGTCGCCATTCCGAAGGACGCCGAGAACGTCGAAGCGGCCTACAAGTTCATGGACTACCTGCTGCAACCGGAAGTCATGGCCGGCATTACCAATGCCGTACGCTTCCCGAACGGCAACAAGGCGGCCACCCAGTTCGTGGACAAGGACATCACCAGCGACCCGGCCATCTACCCGTCCGATGAAGTGAAGGCACAGCTGTACGCCATCAAGGCGCCGGAGAAGGCCGCCCAGCGCGACATCACCCGTAGCTGGACCAAGATCAAGTCGGGCAAGTAAGCCCGATGCGGGACCCTCTGGGCCGGGCCTTTGCGGCCCAGAGGCAGCTTTAGGCAAATAAGTTTGCGGCATCGAAGCCGTGAAGGTAAGTTGCGCGCCGGTTTTGCGTGAGCGGCCAGGTTTTCCGCCCGCAAAGGCACTGATTGTAAGGAGCCCCCACTTGTCTATTTCTGTATTGCGCAAGGCCTTGATGGCTGGAGCGGGCCTGACGCTGGCTTGCAGCGTCCAAGCGGCGCCCACGGTGCATATCTACAACTGGTCCGACTACATCGGGCCGACCACCCTCGCGGATTTCGAGAAAGAAACCGGTATCAAGCCGGTGCAGGACGTGTTCGATTCCAACGAAACCCTGGAAGGCAAGCTGCTGGCCGGCAAGACCGGCTATGACGTAGTCGTGCCGTCCAACCATTTCCTCGGCAAGCAGATCAAGGCGGGCGCGTTCCAGAAGCTCGACAAGGGTCTGCTGCCCAACTATGCCAACCTCGACCCGGCGCTGATGAAGCGCCTCGAGAAGAACGACCCGGGCAACCAGTACGCCGTGCCCTACCTGTGGGGTACCAACGGCATCGGCTACAACGTCGAGAAGGTCAAGGCGGTGCTGGGCACCGACAAGATCGACTCCTGGGCCGTGCTGTTCGAACCCGAGAACATGAAGAAGCTCAGCAAGTGCGGCGTGGCCTTCCTCGACTCGGCCGACGAGATGCTCCCGGCGGTGCTCAACTACATGGGCCTGAGCCCCAACAGCACCGACCCTGAAGACTACAAGAAGGCCGAGGCCAAGCTGTTGGCCGTGCGCCCCTACGTGACCTACTTCCACTCTTCGAAATACATCACCGACCTGGCCAACGGCGACATCTGCGTCGCGGCAGGCTTCTCCGGTGACGTGTTCCAGGCCAAGGCCCGCGCTGCCGAAGCGAAGAAGGGCGTGAACCTGGCCTACGCAATCCCGAAAGAAGGCGGCAACCTCTGGTTCGATGTGCTGGCGATCCCCAAGGACGCCAAGAACCTCAAAGAGGCCCACGCCTTCATCAACTATTTGCTGAAGCCTGAGGTTATCGCCCAGGTCAGTGATTACGTCGGTTACGCCAACCCGAACCCCAAGGCTGGCGACCTGATGGACCAGGCCGTGAGGACTGACGCCGCGGTTTACCCACCGCAGGAAGTGCTGGACAAGATGTTCGTCAACGCAGAGTTGCCACCCAAGGTGCAGCGCCTGATGACCCGTAGCTGGACCAAGGTCAAGTCGGGCAAGTAACAACAATCCAGGCCCGCCACGGCCCCTGTAGCAACAGGCCGTGTGGGCATATAAATCTTGTTGGGAGTTTCACTCATGGCAGTTGCCTCCGGTGCCTATAAGAAAGCCCTCGAGGGTGGCCAGCAACCCAAGCAGGTGCTGGTCAAAATCGACCGGGTCACGAAGAAGTTCGACGAAACCATAGCCGTGGACGATGTGTCCCTGGAAATCCGCAAAGGCGAGATCTTCGCCCTGCTGGGTGGCTCCGGTTCCGGTAAATCGACCCTGCTGCGCATGCTCGCCGGCTTCGAGCGCCCGACCGAGGGGCGGATCTTCCTCGACGGTGTCGACATCACCGACATGCCGCCCTACGAGCGGCCGATCAACATGATGTTCCAGTCCTACGCGCTGTTCCCGCACATGACCGTGGCGCAGAACATCGCCTTCGGCCTGCAGCAGGACAAGATGCCCAAGGCCGAGATCGACGCCCGCGTGGCCGAGATGCTCAAGCTGGTGCACATGACCCAGTACGCCAAGCGCAAGCCGCACCAGCTGTCCGGTGGCCAGCGCCAGCGTGTGGCCCTGGCCCGTTCGCTGGCCAAGCGCCCCAAGCTGCTGCTGCTCGACGAACCGATGGGCGCGCTGGACAAGAAGCTGCGCTCGCAGATGCAACTGGAGCTGGTGGAGATCATCGAGCGCGTGGGCGTGACCTGCGTGATGGTGACCCACGACCAGGAAGAGGCCATGACCATGGCCCAGCGCATCGCCATCATGCACCTGGGCTGGATTGCCCAGATCGGCAGCCCGATCGACATCTATGAAACCCCGACCAGCCGCCTGGTCTGCGAGTTCATCGGCAACGTCAACCTGTTCGAAGGTGAAGTGGTCGAAGACGCCGAAGGCCACGCCGTCATCGCCAGCCCGGAGCTGGAGCGCAAGATCTACGTCGGCCACGGCATCACCACCTCGGTGGAAGACAAGCACATCACCTACGCCCTGCGCCCGGAGAAACTGCTGGTCACCACCACGCAGCCAACCTGCGAGCACAACTGGTCGCGTGGCAAGGTTCACGACATCGCCTACCTCGGTGGCCACTCGGTGTTCTACGTCGAGCTGCCCAGTGGCAAGGTCGTCCAGTCGTTCGTCGCCAACGCCGAGCGTCAGGGCACCCGCCCTACCTGGGGTGACGAAGTGTACGTGTGGTGGGAAGACGACAGCGGCGTGGTACTGCGGTCATGAAACTGCGCAAGCTCAAGCGAGCCTTCCAGCGCCTGACCCCGGAGGGGCGGCACCTGGTGATCGGCGTGCCGTTCATCTGGCTGTTCCTGTTCTTCATGCTGCCGTTCTTCATCGTGTTGAAGATCAGCTTCGCCGAAGCCGATGTGGCGATCCCGCCCTACACCGAGATCTACACCTATCTCGAAGGCAAGGTGCAGCTGGTGCTGAACCTGGCCAACTATGGCCTGCTCACCGAAGACGAGCTGTACATCTCGGCCTACCTCGGTTCGTTGAAGGTCGCCCTGTTCAGCACCCTGCTGTGCCTGCTGATCGGCTACCCGATGGCCTATGCCATCTCCAAGGCCAAGAAGGAGTCGCAGACCGTCCTGCTGCTGCTGATCATGATGCCGACCTGGACCGCGATCCTGATCCGCGTCTACGCCTGGATGGGCATCCTCAGCAACAACGGGCTGCTCAACAGCTTCCTGATGTGGCTGGGGCTGATCGACCAGCCGTTGCAGATCCTCAACACCAACCTGGCGGTGTATATCGGCGTGGTCTATTCGTACCTGCCGTTCATGATCCTGCCGCTGTACGCCAACCTGGTGAAGCACGACGAAAGCCTGCTCGAGGCAGCATCGGACCTGGGCTCGAGCACCTTCAACAGCTTCTGGAAGATCACCGTGCCGCTGTCCAAGAACGGCATCATCGCCGGTTGCATGCTGGTGTTCATCCCGGTGGTGGGCGAGTTCGTGATCCCAGAACTGCTCGGCGGCCCGGAAACCCTGATGATCGGCAAGGTGCTGTGGCAGGAGTTCTTCAACAACCGTGACTGGCCGGTAGCGTCCGCGCTGGCAGTGGTGATGCTGGCGATCCTGATCGTGCCCATCCTGCTGTTCAACCGCAGCCAGGCCAAAGAGATGGAGGGTCGGGCATGAAACGCTTCAGTTTCTCCAACCTGATGCTGATCGTCGGCTTGCTGTTCATCTACCTGCCGATGCTGATCCTGGTGATCTACTCGTTCAACGCCTCCAAACTGGTGACGGTGTGGGGCGGCTGGTCGGTGAAGTGGTACGTCGGCCTGCTCGACAACAGCCAGCTGATGGGTTCGGTGATGCGCTCGCTGGAGATCGCCTGCTACACGGCGGTCGCCGCCGTGGCACTGGGCACCCTGGCGGCCTTCGTGCTGACCCGGGTCACCCGCTTCAAGGGCCGCACGCTGTTCGGTGGCCTGGTCACCGCGCCGCTGGTAATGCCCGAGGTGATCACCGGTCTGTCGCTGTTGCTGCTGTTCGTGGCCATGGCGCAGATGATCGGCTGGCCTCAGGAGCGTGGCATCGTCACCATCTGGATCGCCCACACCACGTTCTGCGCCGCCTACGTGGCGGTGGTGGTGTCGGCACGCCTGCGTGAGCTGGACCTGTCGATCGAAGAAGCGGCCATGGACCTGGGTGCCAAGCCGTGGAAGGTGTTCTTCCTGATCACCATCCCGATGATCGCGCCATCGTTGGCGGCGGGCGGCATGATGTCGTTCGCCCTGTCGCTGGACGACCTGGTGCTGGCCAGCTTCGTGTCCGGCCCCGGCTCGACCACGCTGCCGATGGAAGTGTTCTCGGCCGTGCGTCTGGGCGTGAAGCCCGAGATCAACGCCGTGGCCAGCCTGATCCTGCTGTCGGTGTCGCTGGTAACCTTCCTGGTCTGGTACTTCAGCCGCCAGGCCGAAGAACGTCGCCGCAAGGCGATCCAGCAGGCCATCGAGGAAGGCGCCGCAGCCAACGTTTCGCAGCCGCAGGTGCGTCGCCCGTCCCAGGCTACCGCACAGGCCTGACGCCATTCGCGAGTAAACTCGCTCCCACAGGAACAGCGGTGTCCTCGGACATGGCGCTATCCCTGTGGGAGCGGGTTTACCCGCGAATGCTTCACCCCGGTTTCAAAGCCAGATGGCATCCCAATGCGGATACTCCCTGACACTCCCCACCAGCCCAGCCCGCAATGGATTGGCAACGATATACCTGGCAACCCATTTCACATCCTGGTCTCGACGTAGTGCTCTGTCCTGATAGCCGGGCTGCCATACCGGGTCCTGCTCAACTCCCGACTTGTGCAAGGCCAGGCTCGATCGCGATTTGAATCTGCGCATCAGTGTGGCAAGCGTCACCGAATGCAGTTCGATAAGCCAATGCAGATGGTCTGGCATGACCACCCACGCCAGCGATTGGCAAGATTGTTCCTGGTCGGACTTGCGCAGTTCGTTGATCACGAGCCGGGCATTGTGGAAATCCATGAACAATGGTTTTCGTTGGTGGGTGATGGTGGTCAGTAGATAGATCCTGCCCGGTTCAGAGAACCGTCCTCGGCGAAGCAGATACGACTGGGCCAGGGTCATGCAGGTCGTCCTTGAATATGGGCTCGCCATGAACACTAGTGGCGTGTCTTGAATCCACGCGTGGCTGATGTTTTCAGAATGTGGCAGCGGTCGCAGACCATTGATCCAGTTCGGCCCTGTGGGAGCGGCTTTAGCCGCGAAGCGGGCAACGCGGTGCTTGGCACCGGCTACGCCGGTGTTCGCGGGTAAACCCGCTCCCACAGTTACCGCGCCAGATTTCAGATTTGATGCAAGACAGTTGCTCCCACAGGGGAATTGCCCACCGTCCCATGCCGTTTGTCGATCCCTGATCTACGCTTCTCCCACGCGTCGTACAAACCATTCGTACAAGCGAGGAGCCTGCATGTCGGTATCGCATCCGATCATGGTCGGTGGCCTGGGGCTGTTGTTGATGCTTTCGGGCTGTGACAAGGAAGAAGCCGCCCCGGTATTGCCCAGGGTTGCGGTGCAACAAGTCCAACCTACCGATTTTGCTGCCCGGGTCACCCTCACCGGCGACGTACAGGCGCGGGTGCAGACCGACCTGTCGTTTCGCGTGGGCGGCAAGATCATTTCCCGCAGCGTCGATGTGGGCGACCACGTCAAGGCCAACCAGGTGCTCGCGCGCCTGGACCCGAAAGATCTGCAGAACACCGTCGACTCGGCCAAGGCCGAGGTGTTCGCCGAACAGGCGCGGGTGACCCAGAGCAGCGCCGCGTTCATCCGCCAGCAGAAGCTGCTGCCCAAGGGCTACACCAGCCAGAGCGAATACGATTCCGCCGAAGCCGCCCTGCGCAGCAGCCAGAGCGCGCTCAAGGCGGCCCAGGCGCAGTTGGCCAATGCCAACGAGCAGCTGAGCTATACCGCCCTGGTGTCCGAGGCCGATGGCGTGATCACCGCGCGCCAGGCCGAAGTGGGGCAGGTGGTGCAGGCCACCATGCCGATCTTCAGCCTGGCGGTGGACGGCGACCGCGACGCGGTGTTCAACGTGTACGAATCCCTGCTGGTCAAGCCGCCCAGCGACGAAGGCGTGGTGGTCAGCCTACTGGACAACCCGGAGGTGAAGGCCGAAGGCCGGGTTCGCGAGATCACCCCGACAGTGTCCGCCGAAAGCGGCACCGTGCAGGTCAAGGTGGCCCTGCGCAACGTGCCGGCCGGCATGCAACTCGGTTCGCCGGTGACCGCCACCGGCAACGCCCAGGGCCGACCAAGCATCGAGTTGCCCTGGGCCGCGCTGACCAAGGCACTGCATGAGCCCGCAGTGTGGGTGGTGGGCGAGGGCGACAAGGTCGAGCTGCGCAAGGTTCAGGTGTCGCGCTACCTCACCGGCAAGGTGGTGATCGCCGACGGTATCAAGGGCGGCGAGACCGTCGTGGTGGGCGGCGGGCAGTTGCTGCACCCCGGCATGCAGGTGGTGAAAGTCACCGCCAAGGACGGAGGGGCCGCGCCATGAAACGCCCGTTGTCGATCCTCTGCGCCAGCCTGTTGCTCGGTGCCTGCGGCGGTGAAGAGATGGCGCCGGAGATGATCCGCCCCGTGCTGTCGACGCTGGTCGAGCCGCAAGTGCAATCGCAACTGGGGCGTTTCGCCGGCACCATCCAGGCGCGCTTCGAAAGCACCCTCGGGTTTCGCGTGTCTGGCCGTATCGCCCGGCGCTGGCTGGATGTCGGTGCCCGGGTGCAGCCCGGCGATACCCTGGCCACCCTCGACCCTACCGATCAACAGAACCAGCTGCGCGCCGCCGAAGGCGACCTGGCCAAGGTCCAGGCGCAGTGGATCAACGCCCAGGCCAACGCGCGCCGCCAGCAGCAGCTGTACGACCGTGGCGTGGGCGCCCAGGCCCAACTGGATATCGCCCAGACCGACCTGAAGACCACCAGCGCGGCGCTGGAGCAGGCACGCTCGGCGGTCAGCCAGGCCCGCGACCAGTTGGACTACAGCACCCTGCGCACCGACCATGCCGCCGTGGTCACCGCCTGGCAGGCCGAAGCCGGGCAGACCGTCAGCGCAGGCCAGGCCGTGGTCACCCTGGCACGCCCGGACGTCAAGGAAGCGGTGATCGACCTGCCGATCCCCCTGGCCGAGCAGTTGACCAAGAGCCTGACCTTCACCGTGGCCTCGCAGCTCGACCCGAGCATCAACACCACCGCCACCTTGCGCGAACTCGAGCCCCAGGCCGACGCCACTACTCGCACCCGGCGTGCCCGACTGACCCTGGCCAGCACCCCGGATGCGTTCCACCTGGGCACCGCGATCAGCGTCACCCTGAGTTCGGCGGTGAGCCCGCGCAGCGAGCTGCCACTGACCGCGCTGCTCGAACGCGATGGCAAGACCCAGGTGTGGGTCGTCGACCCACAACAGAAAACCGTGGCCACCCGTGACGTCGCGCTGCTCGAACGCAGCGCCGACCGCATCGTCCTGGCGTCCGGCGTGCAGCCCGGGGAGCGGGTGGTGACTGCCGGTGTGAACAGCCTCAAGCCTGGCCAGAAAGTGACCTTCGACGAGGACCCGCAATGAAAGGAAGCTTCAACCTCTCGGAGTGGGCCCTCAAGCACCAGTCCTTCGTCTGGTACTTGATGTTCGTCGGCGTGCTGATGGGCATCTTTTCGTACTTCAACCTGGGCCGTGAGGAAGACCCGTCCTTCACCATCAAGACCATGGTGATCCAGAGCCGCTGGCCGGGTGCGACCCAGGACGAAACGCTCTACCAGATCACCGACCGCATCGAGAAGAAGCTCGAAGAACTCGATTCGCTCGACTACGTGAAGAGCTACACCCGCCCTGGCGAGTCCACGGTCTATGTCTACCTGCGCGACACCACCAAGGCCAAGGACATTCCCGAAATCTGGTACCAGGTGCGCAAGAAGATCCAGGATATTCGCGGGCAGTTCCCCCAGGGCATCCAGGGCCCGGCCTTCAACGACGAGTTCGGCGACGTGTTCGGCTCGATCTACGCCTTCACCGCCGACGGCCTGACCCTGCGCCAGTTGCGCGACTATGTGGAGGTGGCCCGCGCCGAAGTCCGCGAGGTGCCCAACATCGGCAAGATCGAACTGATCGGCACCCAGGACGAGGTGCTCTACCTGAACTTCTCGACCCGCAAGCTGGCGGCCCTGGGCATCGACCAGCGCCAGGCCATGCAGGCCCTGCAGCAACAGAACGCGGTGACCCCGGCCGGGGTGATCGAGGCGGGGCCGGAGCGCATCTCGGTGCGCACCACCGGGCAGTTCGCCTCGGAGAAAGACCTGGAAACGGTGAACCTGCGCATCAACGACCGGTTCTTCCGTCTGGCCGACATCGCTGACATCGAGCGCGGCTACGTCGACCCGCCTTCGCCGATGTTCCGCTACAACGGCCAGACCGCCATTGGCCTGGCGATCGGCATGAAGGCCGGCAGCAACATCGAGGTGTTCGGCGCGGCGCTGAAGGAGAAGATGGACAAGGTGGTGCGCGACCTGCCGGTCGGCGTGGGCGTGCACAACGTGTCCGACCAGGCCGTGGTGGTCAAGCAGGCGGTCGGCGGCTTCACCAGCGCGCTGTTCGAGGCCGTGGTGATCGTGCTCGCCGTGAGCTTCGTCAGCCTCGGCATACGCGCGGGGCTGGTGGTGGCCTGCTCGATTCCGCTGGTGCTGGCCATGGTCTTCGTGTTCATGGAGTACAGCGACATCACCATGCAGCGGATCTCGCTCGGCGCGCTGATCATTGCCCTGGGCCTGCTGGTGGACGATGCGATGATCACCGTCGAGGTGATGGTCACGCGGCTGGAGATGGGCGAGACCAAGGAGCAGGCGGCCACGTTCGCCTACACCTCGACGGCCTTCCCGATGCTTACCGGCACCCTGGTGACGGTGGCCGGCTTCGTGCCGATCGGCCTCAACGCCAGCTCCGCGGGCGAATACACCTATACCCTGTTCGCGGTGATCGCCGTGGCCCTGATCGTGTCCTGGGTGGTGGCGGTATTCTTCGCCCCGGTGCTCGGCGTGCACATCCTCAACAGCAAGGTAAAGGCCCACGAGGCCAAGCCCGGGCGTCTCGACCGGGCGTTCGAGGGCGGGCTGCTGTGGTGCATGCGCAATCGCTGGCTGACCATCATCGGCACCATCGTCCTGTTCGCCCTGGCGCTGTTCTGCATGCGCTTCGTGCAGAACCAGTTCTTCCCGTCCTCGGACCGCCCGGAAATCCTCGTCGACCTCAACCTGCCGCAGAATGCCTCGATCGAGGAAACGCGCAAGGTGGTCGACCGCCTGGAGGCCAGGATCAAGGACGACCCGGACCTGGTGCGCTGGAGCACCTACATCGGCCAGGGCGCGATTCGTTTCTACCTGCCCCTCGATCAGCAGTTGCAGAACCCCTATTACGCCCAGCTGGTGATCGTCAGCAAGGGCTTCGAAGAGCGCCAGGGCATGATGGATCGCCTGCAGAAGCTGCTGCATGAGGAATTCGTCGGCGTGGGCACCAACGTGCAGTCGCTGGAGATGGGCCCGCCGGTGGGGCGACCGATCCAGTACCGGGTCAGCGGCAAGGACATCGACCAGGTGCGCCGGCATGCCATCGAGCTGGCAACCTTCCTCGACAGCAACGAGCACATCGGCGAGATGATCTACGACTGGAACGAGCCCGGGAAGGTGCTGCGCATCGAGATCGCCCAGGACAAGGCCCGTCAGCTGGGGCTGTCGTCCGAGGACGTGGCCAACGTGATGAACAGCATCGTCAGCGGCGTGCAGGTCACCCAGGTCAACGACAACATCTACCTGGTCAACGTGGTCGCGCGCGCCGAGGACAGCGAGCGTGGTTCGCCCGATACCTTGCAGAACCTGCAGATCGTCACGCCCAGCGGCGCGTCGATCCCGCTGCTGGCCTTCGCCACCGTGCGCTATGAGCTGGAGCAGCCGCTGGTGTGGCGGCGTGACCGCAAGCCGACCATCACCATCAAGGCCTCGGTGGTCGGCGACATCCAGCCCACCGACCTGGTGGCCCAGCTCAAGCCGGGCATCGACGCGTTTGCCAGCAAGCTGCCGGTTGGCTACGAGGTGGCCACCGGGGGTACGGTGGAGGAGAGCGCCAAGGCCCAGGGCCCGATCCGCAAGGTCGTGCCGCTGATGCTGTTCCTCATGGCGACCTTCCTGATGATCCAGTTGCACAGCGTGCAGAAGCTGTTCCTGGTGGTCAGCGTGGCGCCCCTGGGGCTGATCGGCGTGGTCGTGGCGCTGGTGCCCACGGGTACGCCCATGGGCTTCGTGGCGATCCTCGGGATCCTTGCCCTGGCCGGCATCATCATCCGCAACTCGGTGATCCTGGTGACCCAGATCGACGAGTTCGAGGAACAGGGCCTGTCGCCCTGGGAGGCGGTGCTGGAGGCCACCAACCATCGCCGGCGGCCGATCCTGCTGACGGCGGCGGCCGCCAGCCTGGGCATGATCCCGATTGCCCGCGAAGTGTTCTGGGGGCCGATGGCCTACGCCATGATCGGCGGCATCATCAGTGCAACGCTGCTGACGCTGCTGTTCCTGCCGGCGCTGTACGTGGCCTGGTACAAGATCCGCGAGCCGCAAAAGACTCCCT